>VGWG01000013.1 GCA_016873675.1 Lentisphaerota bacterium
CCGCATCGTGCATTCCAACGATGCGTTCGGCTCTTTCATCTTCACGCTCCACGGATGTGGAGGCGGGGGCGGGGGCGGGGGCGGGGAGCGGACGCAGGGAGCGCCCGAGAAGTTGGCACTCTCAAGCGCAGGAGGGTTTTTCCGCAAATTTCCTGCTCGTCGAAAATTCCCTGGTCGAACGCGGTAAAGATGGCTGTTTATGCCAGGACGAGAATGGCAACGTCCGGCTGGAATGCACCTGTGGGTTAGTCCTCTCCGGCAAAACCGACCCCGCCAATCCCCTTTTTACCAAGGGTGGAAGCTTCTGGACAAACAACTCATTCCCTCTGCTGGATCTGCCCTCCGATCAGGATCCGCGCCTGCATCCGCGTAATAACTGCATCCATCAGGGATTTGCATCCGTAGCGCTGATCCCTCTTCGTAATAAAGACCGGATTGTGGGGCTGATTCAACTCAATGCCAGACAAAAGGACTTATTCTCACTCGAAACAATAGAAATTCTTGAGGACATAGCCGCCCATGTAGGGGCCTTCCTTGCTCGTATCCAGGCTGATTCCCGTGTCAGTGAATCTGAAGCACGATTCCGAAGTGTTTTTGAACAATCGTCTGTCGGGGCCGTCCTTGTCGGTCTGGATAAACGCTTGATGAAATGCAATCCTGCCTTTTGCGCTTTTTTGGGATATACCGAAAAAGAACTTATAGGGAAATATATCTCAGATATTACCCATCCGGACGACCTTGAAATTGGAACGAAGGAACTGGAGCAAATGATCGACGGGAATCGGGTTTCCTTTTCGGCAGAGAAGCGCTACATCCGAAAAGACGGCAGGATGGTTTGGGGGGAAGTCAATGTATCCCTTGTTCGTGATTCTGAAGGGAAGCCTTTATACTTCCTCCCCTCGGTCAATGATATTGAAGCTCGTAAAAAAGCCGAAGAAGAACTCCGCAAATATGAAGAGCAGCTTCGTGTGACTCAAAGATTGGAATCGCTGGGTATACTTGCGGGCGGGATCGCTCACGACTTCAACAATATCCTCGCGGCCATCATGGGGAACGCGGAACTCGCGCTCGATGATATTTCTCCGCTTTCTCCCGGCAGGGAAAGACTTGAGGGAATCATGACAGCATCCAAGCGCGCGGCGGGCTTGTGTGCGCAGATGCTTGCCTATGCGGGAAAGAGTCGAATCGAGAAGCGCAACATAGCTCTGGGAGATCTTGTCGAAGAAACCCTCCACTTGCTCAAGACCAGCATCTCGAAGAAAGCGATCCTGAACTTGAAGCTGGAGACGTCGCTTCCGTGCATGTTAGGCGACCCCGCGCAGATTCGCCAAATCCTGATGAATCTGGTCATCAACGCGTCGGAGGCCATAGGCGAGCGAAGCGGTGTCATCGCCCTTTCCACCGGCGCGATGGATTGCTCGGGGCAGCACCTGACCAATGGCTACATCGTGGCGCCCGACAAGCCGGGGACCTATGTCTACATCGAGGTGTCCGACACGGGTTGCGGAATGGACAAGGATGCCGTTCAACGCATCTTTGAGCCATTCTTCACGACCAAGTTCACTGGACGCGGGCTGGGGCTGTCGGCTGTTCTGGGCATTGTCAAAGCGCACGAGGGAGCGCTGCGAGTATACAGTGAACCGGGAAAGGGTTCGACGTTCAAGGTGCTGTTCCCCGCGATTGACGTGGCGGAGGATCGAGAACCCGAACACGACGCCAACCGCGATTGGCATGGGTCTGGAACGGTTCTGCTCGTGGACGACGAAGAGAGCATTCGCGCAATCAGCTCACAGCAGTTGCGGCGATTGGGACTCCAAGTCCTGACGGCGGAGGATGGGCTGCAGGCTGTGAATCTGTATCGCGAGCGCAAGGACGCCATCGTGCTTGTTCTGCTGGACTTGACGATGCCGCACATGAACGGAGAAGAAGCCTTCCGGGAACTTCGGCAAATAAACCCGAATGTGCGTGTGATCCTTGCCAGCGGCTATGCCGAGGATGACATCGCGGCGCGATTCGCCGGTATGGGGTTGGCTGGTTGCCTGCAGAAACCGTACACCGTTGACAGATTGCGCTCGCTGCTGTCCACGCTATTGCCCAAGGCAGAGCAGACAACCCGATCTGAAGAAGGGAGACGCCCCATCAAGGGCGTGCAGGCGGACGGCTAATCGCCGCCGCCGCCCGCCATTCAGGCAGTCCAGAACCAGACGGAGCATTCAAACCCCATAGCCCGAAACCCGTCCCCGCG
The DNA here is from genome assembly GCA_016873675.1 of Lentisphaerota bacterium. Classification (NCBI taxonomy): domain Bacteria; kingdom Pseudomonadati; phylum Lentisphaerota; species Lentisphaerota bacterium. Next base: position 2,246 of record VGWG01000013.1, read on the forward strand.
GCTCCGTTCAACGATGGTATTCGTTCGCTGCGCCTCACGCGGGGGTCATGATCGCTTCTTTGGCCGCCTTGGCGAGCCTGAACTTCAGGGCCGACTTGGCCGCGATCTGGATCGTCTCGCCCGTCGCCGGGTTGCGCCCCATCCGGGCTGCGCGCTCCACCTTGACGAGTTTGCCGAGTCCCGGAATGGTGAACCCGTCCGCGGCTTCCCGGATGGCCATCGCGACCAGAGCTTCCAACATCGTCGCCGCCTGCGCCTTCTCGACACCAGCCGTTTCAGCCAACTCTGCAATGATTTCGCTCTTGGTCTTCATGGTGATTCCTTTAGGATTGTTCAGTGATCGCTCCTTGGCCGACGAAGGCTCATGCCTGCTGTAAACCGGCCAAACCGATAATCGGTAGCGATGTCACGCAGGGAGTATGCCAGAAGCGCAAAGCAATGTCCAGCGCGCTGCGGCGATGGCGGAGCTATTCTAATGTGTGAAAATAGCGGCTGACCCGCGGGTCATCGCAGCGCGCCAGCACCAGACGCTCGCGGTATTCCAGCACGCGCCGTTCGCGGGCCAGCCGCCGCGACTCGGCATAGTGCAACTGCCCGGAAAGCCACGAGACCTGCACCATGACAAAATCGCAGAAGGTGGTGACATCGCGGTAATTGATCGCGCGCCCCGCATCGAGCGCCGCCAGAATGGGTTCGGAAACCCCGCCCTCCAGTTGCATGTTCCACGTGATCTCGGGATTATGCTCCAGCTGCCCGCTCTCAACAGCCTCCTCCAGCACGCGGAAGATGTCGAGTTTATCGGCATCACGCACCATATAGGCGATCCGGGCTGCGTCTGGAGCGATGTCTGGCGGCAGCGCGATTCCATTGTGCAGCCTCACCGCTTCAAAGATGATCCGCGCATCGTCCTCGGGCATCCCGAAGCAGATCCCCTCCTGACGCATCACCGCGCATCCCCGTTCGGCGTGGTTCACCGAGGCGCTGTCCTGAAACGTGCCGAACTCGGCGTACTGCGAGAAGCGTCCGATGTCGTGCAGAAGCGCCGCCGTCCGCCCGAGCAGCGCCTCTGCCGTCGCCCATCCCTCTGCGGCCATGATGCGCCCGGCGTCGGCTACCACATGGGCGGTGTGCCGCCGCTTGAGCGCTTGCATCGGGGGAAATGCGCCGTCAGGCCCGCGAAATCGGGCCACGTACCGGTTGAAGCGGCTTCGCACCGCCTGGAAATGTCCGTGGTTCATCCCCTCATCCTTCGAAGCCCCTCATCCCGACAGGACATTGACTGGCTCCAACCGTTCAGAGGGCCGCAAACACCGAAAGATCCCACTCGTCGAACCAGCGTATCTCCAAGCGCCCGTCCTTGAGCTGCAACGGGAGCCAGACATACCGCGAGTCGGAGATGTCCCCCGGCGTCCAGCGATCCGCCACCCCGATAAAGTGCCCCGGCCGGTCCGCAAGTTCAAACGCGGACCCAAACTGAGAATCGAAACTCGTCTCCGCTTTCGTCCCCACACAGGGATTCCCATGCGTTGTCCAGGGCCCATGAATCAGATCCGCCGAGGCCCATTCCGATGGATTGGCGCCGTAGCCGGTGGTCCCGGAGGTGATCATGAAATAGCGTTGATTCTTCTTGATCACCACCGGCGCCTCCCGCGCAGACGGCGGACCCGAATGCGGAAAGTGCAGGCTGTACATGCCGGTCGTGTTCAAATAATCATCCGTAAGGTCTGCAATCACGACCGATGTGTGGGGCCGGTTGAAAATCCAATAGGCCTTCTGCTCGTGGCCTGGCTCCAAAAAGAAATTGGGATCCCCGGAAACCATCCCGCAGGGCAGAAACGAGCGGAGATAACGAAAGGGACCAGTCGGTGTATCCGCCACCGCGACGCCCGTCCGCTGTGCGCCCCCCCATCCACCGCGCACAATCTTCATCCACATGACGTATTTTCCGGTGGAGGCGTTGAAGAGAACGTGCGGACGATCCATAATATTGAAAGGCGACAAGTCGTGTTCCGTGTCGTCTGGCCTGGATGGCAGAACGGTGCCTTCAAACGTCCAATCCGTCAGGTTCTTGGACGAATAACAATTTACGCCCGCATGCCACGGCTGCCCGTTCATAAACGCACTGCAGCCGGTCTTGTTCTCGCCATACCAGTAGTAGGTTCCATGAAAGCAGTTAATCCCGCCGCCATGGGCCTGAATCGGATTGCCGTCCGTGTCTTTCCATATCTGTCCAGGATAAAACATTGTCTGCTCCTATTGAATTGATAATCACTCGGCACGCTTTTGGGAGGCCGTCATGCCGGACTGCACGGGAGTACCGTTGCATCCCGGCACCCACACAGTTGCACGGGCGGTTTGCCTGCGGCGTTGGGGACAAACGCATCCGAGACCTTCACCCGGTTGTTTCTGAACACCAGCCCATCCACATGGTGGGCCGTGAGCAGGTTGGGATTGGGCGAGATGAAGGTGTTGTCTTCGATCACAATCCCGAGGTGATAGCCCGCCTTCGCCTCCTGGGGCTTGGGCACTTCGGGCCGAATGTTGATAGGCGCCGCGCCGTCGGCATAGCCACAGTTCAGAAACGTGTTGCCGCGGATGGTGAGATCGCGCACCGGCCCCGACTCAAACCAGTAGTTGGCATCGCCAGAAACGTGAATCGCGTGCGACGAGTTGTAGAACGTGTTCCCTTCGATCAGCATCGGCCGGTTGCTGCTGAGCAGAAAACCGCGAGGCCGGTTGTTGCCCGTGCGGCAGCCGCGAATGACCACCGCCGGCAGGCGCGTGACGTTGGTGACCGCAAAGCCCGAGCACACCCCCGCCGGGATGGCAGCCTTGAAACGCAGCTCGAAGAAGCGTGCGTTGATCACGCGCGCTTCGGCCACCACCCCTTCGGCCAGCGTCTGCATGGTCTGCGCCTCCGTGAACGCCACCCGGTCGCCCGGCCGGTACGAGCAGATCCCGTACTGCTGAAAGTGCTTCAGCTCCGCCTCGATCGTGTCCTTCCCCGCGACGCGCGAGATGCGCGAATAGATGCCGTGAATATTCGTAGCGTCGTCCAGCATGTTGTCGAACTGGCAGTCCTCCATCCGGATCGTCCCCTCGCAGTTGACAAAGTGCGTGGCATCGGCCTTGGCAGAGATGATGCGTGACGAACCCGGGCGTGTGGCGACCACGACCCGCTTGAGCGTGATGTCGGCGGAGAGCTGACCGATCACACCCATGGCGCCGACGTGGTACAGGCGAACGTCCTCAATGGCGACGTTGCGCGACTCGTGAATGAACACGCCGGGGTTGTTCCGCTTCTCGTGACTGATGGTCACGATGTTGCCGATCGTGTGGAGCCATGGGGTCTTGTAGTGCAGACGCACCACGCCCGGCTCCGGTTCCGTGGAGGTGAAGAGCTGCGCCCACTTGTCGGTGCTTTCGTCCAGATGGGCGATCGAAACAGCCTTGATGGGGTAATAGTACATGCTTCGCGTCGGGGCGCGGGTGCGTGGGTCGAACTCCGTAATCAGCCAACTGCAGTCGTTCAGGCTCATCCAGTCGGCCGACGTGAAGTACAGCGTCCTGCCTTCCACGCGATAGGGAAACTCCTCCTGCGAAATCCGCAGGTCCAGCGATTGCGCCGTGCAGGCCACGACTTCGCCCTGCGAGTAAAAGGGGCGGTCGCAATCCACGCTGAAGTTGCGCAATACCATGTTGCTGGAATGATCCACGACAAACGGGGTGATGCGCCCATGGAAGATAAACTCCGCGCCGCCCCCGTCAAGGGTCAGCCCGTTCATAGCGACCAGCGGAAAAGCGATGCGCCGGACGCCACTGTCGTTGTTCGAGATGTAGGAGAATGTTTCGGGGGCTCGGTCTGCACGAAAGTGGTAGACGCCGGGATGAAAGCGTAGGGTCGGATGATCCGCCGTGCGGCAGGCCGCCAGCGCGCGCTGAACAGCCGGCACGATGTCAACGGAGGAGTTTTCGTCGAGATGGTCTTGAATGTCGATGATCATGGGCTGTTCTTCTTTTGCGGTTTATCAAACGGGTCAGACGGGCCAGACAATCGTTTACAACAGATCGATAAGCACATCGCTTTTCGACAAGCACCGGCCCGCATGTGCCTAAAGCATGCCTGCATCGATCTGACGGGATGAATTCATTGTGATAGCGTGCCAGAAATGGGGGCAGATAACCAGCAAATCTTTCGAAGCGCAATGACCTGGCGCGCAAGGTGCGACACGTGCTGGACGAGAACGTGCATACGAAGGATGCTCCCTGAACAAGCGATCAGAAATTCAGCGGGCCGGGATCGCTCCGCTCGTGCTGCTCACGCTCCGGTTGACTCACACGCTCGTGCACGAGCGGTCGGCTGGCGATGAACGCGCCGTCGCGGCACCGTCCAAGACTTCGCGCACCTTGCGCAGCAAATCATTGGGCCGATAAGGCTTCTGAATCAGCCGAAGTCCCTCGTCAAGAACGAAGTTGGTGTGAATGGCGCTCAAGCTGTACCCGGTGCAGAAGATGACCGGCACCTGCGGACGTTGCGCCCGAATCCGTTCGTAGACCGCTCGGCCGCCCAGCTTGGGCATCACGACATCGAGCAATACCAGATCGACGCAGTCCTTCAGGTCGTCGAATAGCCGCAGGGCCACTTCGCCGTCTTCGGCCATATGCACCTGATATCCGGCGCCGCTGAGGACGGCGCGCGTCAGCATTCGCACCACTTCGTCATCCTCCGCGACTAAAATGGTCTCGGACCCGCTGCGGACGCAGGGTTCGCTCTTTTCCTCGGACACGACGACGGCGACGCTGCCGGTCAATGGAATGTAAATTCTGAACGTAGACCCCTTGCCGATTTCGCTGAGGACGTTGACGAGGCCATGGTGTTGCTTGACCAAGCCATAGACGGTGGCCAGCCCAAGCCCCGTCCCTTGCCCGAGAACTTTCGTTGTAAAGAACGGCTCAAAGATGCTCGCGAGTGTCTTCTCGTCCATTCCGCATCCGCAGTCTGTTATACTCAGGCACGCATAGCGTCCCGGCAGAGCCCAAGCGTGCGTACGACAGAAGGTCTCATCGATCACGACAGCCTCCGTCTCGATGACGATTCGCCCCCCCTCTGGCATAGCATCGCGCGCGTTGAGGCAGAGGTTCATCAGAATCTGCTCGATCTGCCCCTTGTCCGCCCGCACGATGCCCAGATTTAAACCGGGAACGACATCGAGCACGATGTGCTCGCCGATGACCCGCCGAATCATTTTAATCATGTCGGCGATGACTTCATTCAGATCGACATCTCGCATGTCGAGGACCTGTTGCCTGCTGAAGGCGAGCAATTGCCGGACCAAGGTGGCCGCGCGCCGACCCGCCTTCAAGACCATCTCGACGGATTCGCGGGCATCCGGGTTGACCGTGTCGAGCGCCAGCTCCGCATACCCCAGGATGGCCTGCAGGAGGTTGTTAAAATCATGGGCCACCCCGCCCGCCAGTTGCCCGACCGCTTCCATTTTCTGAGACTGCCGCAGATGGGCCTCGATCGTGACGTTCTCTTTCTCGACGCGCTTGCGCTCAGTAATGTCGCGATCCACACCGCGGTACCCTTGAACATCCCCCGCGCCGTCGCAGATCGGCGTGCCATTCGTTTCGAGGACCATCAGCCGCCCGTCCTTGTGCCTGTTGACGTGCTCTAGCCCGATGATCGGCTGACCGGCCGCAACCCGCTCTCGGAACAACGTGCCAAACCGATCGGCTTCGTCTGCAGGCATGCGATCAAACGGCGTCTTCCCCAACACCTCATCGGGCGAATAACCAAGGACCTCGCGAACTCTCGGACTGATGTAGGTGTAGACGCCCTGCCGGTCCATTTCCCAGATCAGGTCGGCGGATGACTCGACCAACGCGCGGAAGCGGCTCTCGCTGTCCGCCAAAGCCCGTCGCATCCGGTATTCCTCCGTTACGTCGCGGAAGACCAGCACCACACCGGTGATGACGCCTGCAGCCGACCGGATGGGCGCGGCGGAGTCCGCGATCGGGTGCTCGGTTCCGTCGCGACACAGAAGCACCGTGTGGTTCGCGATCCCGACGACCCTGCCGTTTGCGATGACCTGGCTGACCGGGTTTGCGGCTGGCACCCGGGTCAGCGCATTGACGATCCGAAACACCTCGCTCATGGGTCTGCCGCGCGCCTCCTCGCTCCGCCAGCCGGTGAGCGCTTCCGCCACCGGATTCATCCGCGCGACATTGCCGTGCGCATCCGTGGCGATGACCGCATCGCCAATGGAATCCAAGGTTGTGCGCAGGCTCTCCTCGTTCTCGCGCAGCCGGGCTATCGCCTGACGCAGGTCATCCAGCGTCTGTCGGAACGCATTCGCCAGATCGCCGATCTCGTCATTGCCGCGCACGGCAATGATGCCTGCAGCCGCAGTGTTCGCATGCCCGGTCACTTGGCTCACCTGCTGGGCCAGCGCGACGATGGGTCTGGCAACCAAAGACGCAATGACGTAAAGGATGCCCCACGCCAGTATAGCGCCGAAGCCGAGGACAAGGGCGGCGTCGCATTTCAGCGTTCGAACGGCATCATCAATATCCTGCGTATACAGGCTCGAACACACCACCCAGTCCCACGGATAGAAATAGCGCGCACACGTGGTCTGCGGCTCGGACACCGTCTGGCTCCATTTCGCAAACCAGATGTAGTTGACGAAGACGCTCCCTCGTCGCTGCGCCTCGAAAGCCATGTCCCGGAACGGCTGGCTGCCGTCCGGTGCCTTCTCTGCAGACAGGTCTCGGCCTTGCAGGTCGGGTTTCAGCGGATGCATGATCATGCGCGCCGCGCTGTCGAGGATGAAAATGTGCTCGTCCTTTTCGTAACGCAACGGCCGCAGGTACGCCAACACCTTCTCCTGGGCCTCCTCGCGGGTGCGCGGCAGCGACGAGTCGGTCTTCCATTGGTAAGTGCGAACGGCATCCTCGTAGTGGGCCATCAGCGAGACAGCCGTCTCTACGACGGCACGCAGCTTGTTTTCGCGCTCGCCCCGTTTCTCGCGCTCGACCATGGGGATGACGAAGCCATAGACGATAATGGTGAGGAGCACCACCACCACCACGGTGAACAGATTGAGTTTGGTGCGGATCCCGAATCGGAACGGCCGTCGGTTCATGGCGGTGCCCTCTTCCATTCCTTCAGCAGATCCTCGTAAAGGCACGTCTTCGGCGTCTCCCGCTCAGCAGACGGTGGCGGCTCCGCGTGGTCCGGCCCTTGGGCTTCGGGCTTCGGCGGACTCAACCGCGGAGAGTACGCTTCCAACGTCAGCGACCCCATCAGCGCGTCGAGTTGTTCGGCGAGATGATCGAGCGCCTCCTGCGGAGACGATTGGCCCTCGATGGCCAGCGAGATGTTTTGCCACCACAGGGCCGACATTTGCGGATAGTGCGGAACGTTGAGTCCGGTGTCGGTGTAATTTTTGATCACCGGGGATCGCAGGAACTCGATCAGGCCACCCAGCCGCCGCTGGCTCTGGGTCGCCGGCCCCGAATAGAGCGTGCTCCTGCGCACCGGTGTGGCGTCGGCCATGAACTTCTTCAGCGCGACGCTCTTGGACAGGCAGAACTGTGCCCACAGCCAGGCGGCGTGTCGGCGCGGACCGTCGGTATCCAGCGGCAGGGTCCAACTGCCTGCGTCCATATACCCCATCTTCATCCCTTCGCGCCAGTACTTGCCGCGTGGCATGGGGGCGATGCGCCACACGGGATTGCCCTGTTTGTCGCAGACGGGGCTTCCCACTTTGTTGTACTCGGGATTGAGCGCCGCATAGATCTGGCACCAGTACCAAGTCTGAGCAATGTCGCCCCGGGGCGGAATGCGTCCCTGCCCCAGCCAGTCCAACTGCCGAGATTCGGGGGGCGCGTAGCGGTTGAGCAGAGACAGCCAAGTCGTCAGCGCGTAGACCGCCGCCGGTCCATTGATGGCGCCCCCACGCGCGACCGAGGCCACCACCGGAATTCGATCCTCGACCCGAATGCCCCAGTCGTCGACCGGCAGCCCGTTGGGCACACCGACATCGCCCATCCCGGCTACCCCCAGAAAAGCGTCCGAAAATCGCCAGCCCAGCCACGGACCGGGCAACCCGTAGTCGGCATGGCCGCGGGCAACGACCTCCGAACCATTGGGGTTTGTCATCGTCCGGCCATGGAAGAAAGCGGCAATGTCCTCGTAAGCGGCCCAGTTCAGCGGAACTCCGAGCGCATACCCGTAGCGCTTGAAAAAGTCGCTCCGCACCTGGGGGTCCGAAAACCAGTCATGACGGAACCAGTAGACCAGCGGGAACTGATAGTTGGGGAGCTGCAGTTGTCGCCCGTCGTAATCTTGCGCGCATTCCAGATTGAGAAAGTCGTCCACGTCCAAATAGGGATTGGTGTAGGCCTTGCCATCGCCGGCCATGTAGTCACCAAGCACGACGATACCCCGGGTCCGCAAAAGCCATCCGTTCAGATCCGCGTCGGCCACGTAAATGTCGTAGCGGTGCTTGCCGTGCTCGATCTGATCGACCAGCCGGTCGACGAGATCGCCCTCGCCAATCACGTCGTGACGTACGCGAATGCCGGTGATCTCCTCAAACGCGCGCGAAAGATACTGGCTTTCCCAAAAGCTGGTCTCGATGTCCTCCCCGACCGAAACCAGATTCATTCCCGCGAACTCGGCCCCCTTCTCACGGAACCAGGCGAGTTCGGCGCACCGCTCGTCAAGCGTCAACACCGAGGGGTGAAACAGCTCCGCCCATCGTCTCACCACCGGATCGTACTGCGGTTTGGCGATCACGGACGGCTCGTGCTTTCCACACCCGCCGAGGACCAGAGCGACAAGGACTAGCGCGAGAACACCAGACACCGACAACCGCGCAGCCGCACCGATTGACACGCAATCGCTTGTCGGCTCGCCCTGGCCCACACGAGCCGAGCATGTGCCAAAAACCGTCTGGACCCGCGAATCCATGACGCGAAATATTTCAAAAATGAAGGTGTCTGTCAAGAGGATTCAAAACCCGCCCAGCAATTCAAATTTTGGATATGGGACCATCGGCGTCGGGGTCGGAATCGGTATCGGTATCGGTATCGATAAAACCAACGGAAATTCGATCCCGATTCCGATACCGACCCCGATGACCCAATCGCCTCAAAATTTGACTTACTGATGGAGAGGCACTGGGTGAAGCTGAATGTCCGGCCCGATCCGCCACGCACTGGCTCGTCACACACCTGCCACGTCAGACTATCCAGTGCCCTTTCGCCTCTTCTCGCGCTGCCCCCCCTGTGGCTTACCGATTACACCCGCGCAGCCATTCTAACGCGCCCCGCACCCCCCGCGATTCGGGCGCATCCACGATTATGTTGCGCGCAACATAAACGGGGATGCACCCCCGCGATTCGAAGACACGCATTCGGTGTTGGCCCGGCCCGGCAGCAGTGGTATAATGTGGCGTGTTTGTGACGACCAAGAACGGCTGCTTCCGGTGGATGATCGTGGGGCTCGCTTTACGGCTGGCACCGACGTCCTACGCTGTGCTTTTTGACGCCACCCCCGATGCATCGTACAACACGAATGCTCCTGCGGGCGCCTTGACGAACAGCGGGTGGCACTACATCGGCCGATTCGGAACCGCCCAGGCCACGGCCATCGCGCCCTTTTTCGTGTTGACGGCCAAGCACCTCAGCGTGTCAACAAATTTCGTTCTCGACGGCTCAAACTACACGCTGAGCACCGTCTACGACGATTCCCATTCCGACCTGCGGCTCTGTCGATCCGTGACGCGGTTGCCCCGCCACGCACCCCTGTACGTCGGCACCAACGAAGTCGGCGCGCCGCTGCTGGCTTTCGGCCGCGGGCGGAAGCGAGGCAATGCGGTGGTGACCGCCGGTCTGACCAACGGCTGGAAATGGGGTGGCGCCGACGGCATCATGCGCTGGGGCTCGAATCAGGTGGCCTCCATCAGACAGGCGGGCGGCGCCGACTGTCTGTATGCCACGTTTGATCACGGCGCGGGTCCCGACGAATGCCATCTGGCCACATGGGATTCCGGGGGGGCAGCCTTTGCCTGCATTGACGAACGCTGGCAACTGGCCGGTGTGCACTATTCCGTCGACGGATCCTTCAATCAGAGCACCAACAACACCACCGAATTCAATGCCGCTATCTACGATGGCTATGGCCTCTACATGGGCTCCGACAACAACTGGACGCTGATCACCAACCCTGTTCCCAGCGGCTTCTATTCCACCCGCGTCTCCTCGCGCTATGCGTGGATCACCAATATCATCCCCCATTTCGACAGTGACGTTGATGGCCTTCCGGACTGGTGGGAAGGCCGCTACGGCGGCAGCGTTCAGGGAATGGATGCTACACACGACGCCGACGGCGACGGCGCGAATAACCTCGCCGAATGGATCGCCGGATCGGATCCGACAAACACCGCTTCCTTGTTCCAAATCGCCGCCGTCTGGCAAACCAACGATGTGGACACCCTCTCTTTTGACGGCCACACCGATCGTCTCTATCGCGTCTGGCAGCGGGATTTGACCCTCGCGCCCACCACGCCGTGGCAGTCCGCCGTCACCGGCGCCTTTTCCGGTGCCGGCAACCCGACGTACTGGTCCGCCACCAACACCTCACCCGCCACACCACGCTTCTATCGGCTCGGTGTGACGGTCCCGGACGGGATGTAGCCGACGATATTGATCAAGGTTCCTGAGTGTGGAGAACGTCACATGAAAAGACGCCTTTTACTATCTTCCGCGCGCATCCTGGCCGCTGTTGCGCTCGTCGTCGCTGTGACGGGGTGTCTGATTTCCCAGCCCACATTCCGAAGCAATCAGCCTTCTGCGGTGTCCGTTGCACCCGATCAGTTGCGGGAACATGTGACCACGCTGAGCGAGACCTTCCATCCACGGGACTGGGAGCACGAGGCTAACCTCAGCATCTGTGCAGACTATATCGGCACCCACTTCACGAACGCCGGTGCTGTCGTGCAGTTCCAACCCGTCCCAGCCCAGGGGCGGCAGTACCGCAATGTAATCGCCCGTTTCGGCGTGGGGAAAGGCGCTAAGATTGTGGTGGGGGCACACTACGATGCCTGCGGCGACACCCCGGGTGCGGACGACAATGCCAGCGGCGTGGCCGCTCTCATTGAACTGAGCTACCTGTTCGGGCGTCACCCGCCAGAGAGGGAGATTGAACTGGTCGCCTATGTTCTGGAGGAACCCCCATTTTTCCGGACGCCGCTCATGGGGAGCGCCGTCCATGCGGCAAGCATTGCGGCCGAGCAGGAAAAGATTGAGGGCGTGATCGTCCTGGATACGGTCGGATACTTTAACGCTGCGAAGGGCTCTCAGTCTTATCCCTCGCAATGGCTCAAGTTGATCTACCCCAGTCGAGGCACCTTCATCGCCGTCATTGGACGCTGGGACCAAGGCCGGTGGATCAAGCGCATCAAGGCGGGCATGAAAGGAGCGACAGACCTTCCCGTGTACTCCCTGCGGGCTCCAGCCTCCATTCCGGGCATTGATTTCTCGGATCATCTCAACTACTGGCCGCTTGGACTCAATGCCCTGATGATCACTGACACCGCATTCTACAGAAACAGGGCATACCACACAAAAGAGGACACGTCCGGGCGGCTGGACTACGAGCGAATGTCCAAAGTCGTGATTGCTGTATTTGAAGCCGTGAGCTCCCGATAAAGAGTCTCCCTGAGAGTGTGCCTCTATCCAGCGGTTTATAAGGGACACTCCGTATATTTAACTTATGCGGGTACGCTTCGCCAATTTCGCTTGCGGAACCGATCATCAGGGTCATCCGAGGCCGGGCAAGTAGACACAGCTTCTCTCCCCGAGATCCGTCAACCGGAAAACAGCGATTTTATGGTGCCTGGGGAGGGAGTCGAACCCTCACGCCGGATTACCCGGCAACGGATTTTAAGTCCGGTGCGTCTGCCATTCCGCCACCCAGGCTAAACAATCTGATTACGGCAGTGGGCCGCACTCGAAAACAGACAGACGCAGTATGGCACGTTTTTCGAGGTGTGTCTACTTGCAAAACCCGTCACGTGTGGTATGCTGGGGTCGCGTCAAGGAATGGTAATGAAAGCCGATGATCCGATCATGAAACCCGTTTTTTTCATGTGTGCCGCGCTGGCCGTTCGCTGCTGGGCGGATACTGCCGGGACCGTCCGGGAGTCGCCCACGCCCCGACTGCCGGGGGGCCGGCTCCACCTTTCCCTGCAGCAGGAAGCCGATGCGGCGGTGCGCCGCGGGGGGCTATGGCTGCGGGCGGGGCAGCAGCCCGGCGGATATTGGGGCGTCAGCAACCGCCTCGCCACCGCCTATGCCGTCCTGGCGCTGCGCCAGATGCCCGCCGACACGAACCTTCAGGCCGCCGTTGATCGCGGTCAGGCGTGGCTGCGCCGCACCTCCGACTCGGGCACCAACACCTTCTGGACGGCGCTCGCCACGGGGGCCGAGATCACTCCGTGGCCATCATCCGGGACCGTGGATGCCGCCAGGCCGCTCACACTGGACATTGTCCAGTCTTCCTTGCTTTCAGGCGATCGGGTCCTCCTGATCACCGAAATCAACCGCGCCATCCCCGTTGGCCTCGTCGTCACCCCGGCCGACTGGCGGGAGCAACTGGCGGGCACGCTGGTCGCCCGCCAGCAGCACGACCCCCAAACGCCCGGCGCCGGTTTCTGGCTGGCCACGGGCATGACTCACGAGGCCGCGGCCGAAGCGCAGACCGCGCTCGCCATGCTCATCCTCTTGCAGCTTTAAGTGTCATGCGCGTACTCCTCCATGCCTGCTGCGCCCCGTGCGCCTCGACCGCCGTCGAGCGTCTCCTCGGCCTCGGCCACGCCGTGACCCTGTTCTTCAGCAACCACAACATCGACACCCCCGCTGAGCACGCGCTGCGGCTGTTGCACGTCGAACGGCTGGCCGCGCATTTCCTCGCGCCGCTCCTCGTCGACGCCCCGGACCGCGACGCCTGGCGCGCAGCCGTGGCCGGCCACGAGAATGCCCCGGAGCGTGGCAGCCGCTGCGCCCTGTGTTTCCGCTACAGCCTCGCCCGCACCTGCGGCCACATGTTACAGGCCGGGTTCGACGCCTTCACGACCAGCCTCACCACCAGCCCCCACAAATCGTCGCCGATCCTCTTCGTGATCGGGCGGGAACTCGCGGCGGATCGCTTCCTGGCCCTGGATTTCAAGAAGGACGACGGCTTCGGCCGCGCCCGTTCGATCAGTTCCGCCCTCGGCCTGTATCGGCAGGATTACTGCGGCTGCGCCTTCTCGCGCCCGGCGTATGACGGCTCGCAAACTCGGAGATGTCTGAATCGATGAGCAGAGCGCGCAAACACAAAAAAACGGGGATTTCGGACGACTGGTCGGCCGCGCGGGCCTGTCTCGGCCCGGACGGCCGGTTGAGCGTGGTCATGCCGGCCTACAACCTCGGCCCCTCGATCGCGGCCAACAGCGACCGCGTCCGCACGCTGCTCGACGGCCGCATCCCGTTTGAGATCGTCGTGGTGGACGACGGCAGTCGCGACAACACGGCGAATGAGTTGCGGGCTGCGGCCGAGCGTCATCCGGATATCGTGCGCCCCGTGCTGCTGGCGGCCAACGCCGGCAAGGGCGCGGCGCTGCGCGCTGGCCTCGCGGCCTGTTCCGGAACCCACGTGCTGCTGCTCGACGGCGACCTCGACCTCTCCCCCGAGCGGATACCGACCTTTTTTGCCGTGATGCAGGCCGAGCGCGCCGACATCGTGATCGGCTCCAAACGCCATCCGCAATCCCAGATTGACTACCCGTGGCATCGCCGACTCGCGAGCCGGGTCTACTACACCCTCGTCCGCATCCTCGTCGGCCTGCCGGTGACCGACACCCAGACGGGCATGAAGCTGTTCCGCCGCGAGGCCATTGCCTGGGCCTTCGAGCGGATGCTCTGCAAGAGTTTCGCCTTTGACCTGGAGATGCTGGCGATCTGCCATGCCAAGGGATACCGCGTCGCCGAGGCCCCGATCCGCATGGAATTCGGCAACAAGGTTGGCTGCCTGAGCTTCTCGACCGTCAAGCACGTCATGGTGGACACACTGGCCATCTTTTACCGTCTTCGCGTCCTCCGCTACTATCCGAGCGTCGAGGTCCATCCCCTGCCCGATCCCCTGCCGCTGGTGTCGATCATCATCGCCTGCCCCGCCCCCTCGCCCTATCTCGACGAATGCCTCGCGGGCATCGCCCGGCAAACGTATGCTCGGATCGAGACCCTGGTGCTCCCCGACCTCTCCGCGCAACTTAACGCCGCGCCCGCCGCCGGTTTGCGCGTCATCCCGACCGGCCACATCCGCCCATCGGAGAAGCGCAACCGGGGCATCCGCGAGGCCTGCGGTTCTCTCGTCGCTTTTCTGGATGACGACACGATCCCCTACCCCGACTGGCTGGCGCACGCGGTCCCCTATTTCTCCGACAGCGGCGTGGCTGCGGCCGGCGGTCCGGGCGTCACGCCGCCGCGCGACCCCTGGATGGCGCAACTGGGGGGCGAAGTCTATGCCAACCGGCTGGTTTCCGGAACCTGCGTGTATCGGTACCGGCCGGGACGGGTGCGCACGGTAGACGATCTGCCGAGTTGCAATCTCATTGCTCGCGCCGACGTGGTGCGCGAGTTGGGCGGATTCAACACCGCGTACTGGCCGGGTGAGGACACGATCCTCTGTTCCGACATCGTCCACCGGCTCGGGCGGCGTATCGTGTACGACCCGTGGGCTTCGGTCGCCCACCACCGGCGCGCGCTCTTCGGGCCCCACCTGCGGCAGGTCGGGCGCTACGCCCTGCACCGCGGCTTCTTCGCCAAGCGCTTCCCCATCACGTCGCGCCGCCCGGCCTACATGCTGCCGTCGCTCTTTGTGCTCGGCCTCGTGCTGGGTGCGCCCCTGGCCGGGGTCCATCCGTGGCTGGCGCGCGCCTACCTGTGCGGCGTGGGTGCCTACCTGGTGATCACCGGACTGGCCGCCATACGCAGGTGCCCCCTCGATTGGCTCATCGTCTGGCTCGGCATCATCGCGACGCATCTCGTCTATGGCGTTCGCTTCCTTCAAGGCCTGCTCTCCAGCCGAATGCCCTGCGAGCGCCAGCGGTTCGACCATCCCTCAGAGAACACGACTTCTGACGCGGAGAGGTCCAGGTCTGTGACGCCCTCATGAAACGTTCTGAGTTTGTTTGACACGGAAACCCATGCCTTCAGCAATCACATCCAGCGGACGGCTGATCACCGTCCTGTTCGCGACGCTGATCAGCGTCCCCTTTCTGGGAACTTTTTTCAACTGGGACTTTCATCCGCCCGGGGATGAGAATCGTCTTCTGGCCGAGCGCCCGAGGCTGCTGTCGCTGCCGCTGGCAGCCTGGCCTGCGAGCTTGGACGCTTATTGCAACGATCACATCGGCTTCCGCAACACCTTCATTCGGCGCCACCGGAAGCTGATGCAGGATGTTTTTCACCGGCAATCCGATCGCGTGCTGGAAGGACGAGACGGCTGGCTATACCTCAAGGATAACGGCAATATCGCGGACTTTCTCGGCCTGCGCACCCTGTCGGATGAAAAGATGCAGAACCTGCGCATCAGTTTCGAAGGCCGGCAACGCTGGATTGAACAGCAGGGCATTCACCACCTGTTCGTCATCCCGCCGAACAAGCCGGTGATCTACCCCGAACATCTTCCGGATGCGGTTCTGAAGGCGCGTGGCACGGACGGCATCATGCAGTGGCTGAGCTGGCTGGAGCGCGCGTCCTCCGCGTTGAACATTCTGGACCTTCGCGACGAGCTCCTGGCGCGCAAGTCTGAAGGGCTGCTTTACTTCCCCAACGACACGCATTGGACCTATCTCGGCAGTTATTTCAGTTATTGCGCGGTCATTAAGAGGCTCAAACGGCGCTTTCCCGACGTGGAGCCGATCAGGCGCGAGTCCTGCGTTGAGGTTGAGAGCCTGTGGAAAGGCGATCTGATTGCGATGCTCGGCGACGGTCGCCCCGCCACGATCTCCTGCGTCGAGATCATGCCCGACTCGGCGCACACCAACCGGATTCAGGAGGCCCCCGCCGAGGAGATTGCGTCCCTGAAACTGCCGGATGGCATCTCCGGCGTTCGCATCATGCGCAACCCGGATGGCTCCGGGCGGATTGTGATCATTCATGATTCGTTCGCCTGGCAGGGGTGGTTTCGGTTTTTTCCCCTCCATTTTAAAGAAACCATCTTTCTGGCGACGTTGCGTCCCTCCATCGGCACCTATCGCTGGATCATCGAATCCTTCCACCCGGACGCGATTGTGGACGAACAGATTCACCGGAACGTCCTGCACAAGCCGCAACCGGTTTTTGATGAATGGGCGAAGGCGCTGGAAAGATAGGACCCATGGTTTTTAGTTCACTCACTTTTCTCTTTTTCTACCTTCCCGTCGTCCTGATTCTTTACCACCTGCTCTTTCTGCAGGTTTCCCGCCACAGCTCGCGCGCGCCGCTGTTCCTCCGTCTGTCCAATCTTCTTCTGCTGTGCGTCAGCATCCTGTTCTACTTCTGGGGCGAAGGCTGGCTCGTGTGGATACTCCTCACCTCAACGCTGATTGACTACGTGTGCGGCCTGCTGATTTCCGGCGCATGGCGCACCGGACGTGTGGAGCCATTGGCGGCGGGAGGACTGCGGTCCCGCGCGCAACGCCTGACGCTGATCGCATCCCTGACGGCCAATCTGCTTTTTCTCGGTTTCTTTAAGTATTTCAACTTCGGCTTGGATACCGTGAACCATCTGGTTCCAGAGGCCTGGCGTCTGACGGATGCCCTGCGGGTGACGCTTCCCCTCGGCATCAGTTTCTATACGTTCCAATCGATGAGTTACACGATTGACGTGTATCGCGGCCATGTGAAAGCCACCCGCAATCTCATTGACTTCGCCTGCTATGTGGCGTTGTTCCCGCAGCTCGTGGCCGGGCCGATTGTCCGCTACGCCGATATCGCCCAGCAATTGGTGCATCGGACCCTGTCCGCGCCGGTGTTCGCTTCCGGCGTCAACCGGTTTGTTCTGGGGCTGGCCAAGAAGGTGTTGATTGCCAACACCGTTGCCCGCGCGGCAGACGCCGTGATGGCGTTGCCCGCCGATCAGGTCACCACTCCGCAGGCCTGGGTCGCGACCCTCTGTTACAGCATTCAGATCTATTATGACTTCTCGGGCTACAGCGACATGGCGATCGGACTGGGACGCATGTTCGGATTCCAGTTTTTGGAAAATTTCAATTATCCCTACGTCTCCCGATCCATCCAAGAGTTTTGGCGGCGGTGGCACATCTCCCTGTCGACCTGGTTCCGGGATTACCTGTACATTCCTCTGGGCGGCAACAGAAAAAGCGAAAGCCGCACGTATCTCAACCTGATTGCCGTCTTCTTCCTGTGCGGGCTCTGGCATGGCGCCAACTGGTCGTATGTGGCCTGGGGCCTCTTCCATGGATTCTTCCTCGTGGTGGAGCGTCTCGGCCTGGCCCGCCTGATCAATCGATTACCGCGTCCCCTGCAACACGGGTATGCCTTGCTGGTGATCATGGCCGGCTGGGTTCTTTTTTACACCGAATCCTTCTCGCGAGCCGTCGTGCTGATCACGTCGATGGCGGGGTTTGCGCCGACTGCGAAAAGCTCGCTCATGCTGCAGGACTGGTGGTCCGGTGACGTCCTGGCGGCCCTCGTGTTCGGCATTGTGTTTTCCGCGCCAGTCCTGCCGCGCGCCCGGCTGTGGTGTCAGCGGCTATTCATGCGCAACCCGGCCGGCGCGGCCGCCTATACGCTGGTCAACGCCGCGGCCGTGGCGTTTTTGTTCCTCTTCAGTGCCATGTCGCTAGCGGCCGGGACGCACAACCCCTTTATCTATTTCCGGTTCTAGCCTGAGATGGACATCCTCCTTCAATCATGCCATACTTTCCAACCGTTTCAGGGGCCATCTCCAGGAATAATACATGTGCGGTTTTCTTCAGGTGATTCACAGGAACAAGCCGGTGAACCGGGATCGCTTTCGTCATGCGCTGGCGTCGATGCGTCATCGCGGCCCCGACCAAAGCGGCGAGCTTTTTGTTGAACGCGAAACGTGTGCACACGAGGGCCAAAAGCAGACGGTTTATTTTGCGTTCGGCCATCAGCGGCTGTCCATTCTGGATGTGTCGGAGAAATCCAGACAACCGTTTGTCATCGGCCCGGACGTGTTGTTGTTCAACGGAGAAATCTATAATTTTAAAGAGTTGAACGAAGCCCTGATAGCACGGGGACACGTGATCGAGACCCACGGGGACACAGAGACGCTTTTCAAGAGCGTCCTCGCCCAGGAGGACCAGGCCCTCAAACACTTCAACGGCATGTGGGCTTTTTCGCTGTATCAGGCGGATCGATTCCGTCTGTTTCTGTCACGCGACCGCTATGGAAAAAAGCCGCTTTTTTATTATCGGGATACCGATACGTTCTGCGTGTCATCCACCCTCTATGCGATCCAATCCTATCTCCATCGTCCACTCGTCTTTAACCGGGACACGGTGGCGCGCTACCTGGTTCATGGAACGCTGTATCCATCCGGATGCGCCGAGACCCATTATCAGGGGATTTCGCAGATTTTGCCCGGACACTGGGGCGTTTTTGACCTCAACTCCTGGACAATCCGGCAGGAGCGGTATTTCAATTTTTATGATTCCGAACTGGCAGGTCAGATCAACGACGATCCGGAACAGCTTGTGGAGGACCTCAAGGACAGCGTTCGAAAAAGGCTTATTTCGGATCGTCCGGTCGGCTTGTTGCTTTCGGGAGGCATTGACAGCACGCTGATCCTATCCACGCTCTATACGCTCGGGCTGCATGAGCACTGCCGGGTGTACATGGGCGACACCGGGAAATCGGAGGACTATGCGTATGCCAAGCGGTGCGCCGATCAACTGGGTGTCCGCGCCGAAACCGTCTTGCTCGACTATGACTCGAACACCTTTGATCGCTTTCTCACGATCTGCCGGCATCAGGAGAAGCCGTTCTCGATGAATGGCAGCACGATGGCGATGCCGCAAATGTATGAGGTGATCGCCGCGCAAGGCGTGCCGGTCGTGCTGGATGGCACGGGCGGGGACGAGCTATTCGGCGGCTATTGGCAGCGCCAGTTTCCGTTTGCGGTGCGCGAGGCCGTCAGACAGGGCGACTGGACGTGGATCTGGAATCAGCTGTTGTGCAAGGACGATGAGCACATCGTCCGCACCCATCTGTTGCGTTCCTTTCTGCCCGCTGCCTGGCTTGAAGCGACGCAGTCGGCGGGCAACAAACTGAAGGCTCTGGCCTATCCCTGCTTGAAGGTTGAGCTGCGTCAGATCCTCGGATCATCCACCGCCGACCCGCTCGACAATCTCTCGTTCTCTTTCACAGAGGCGATGTGCGCCGATCTCGCGCCCGGCGGCCGACTGGGTGAATGGCTGTGGCATAACGACCGCAACTCCATGATGTCCAGCGTGGAAGGGCGCAGCCCCCTGTTGGATTACCGGCTCAATCGCTATGCCTACAGCGGGTATCGCCGGAAGTTCCGTTCCGCCTGGAACAAATATGAATTGCGCCAGGCCTTTGACTCGCTCGCGCCGCTGCCGTCACAATGGCGGCAGCAAAAGCAGGGTTTCCGCTGGGACGGCAAACGATTCCTGTACAACAATCAGTCTCGCATTCTGGAATTGCTTCGCGCCAACACGTGCCTGACGGATCTTGTCGACATGCCGAAGCTGGTGTCTTATGCCCATAGATATCCCAAATTGCTGCGTTCGTCATTCTTGAAAAAGGCGCTGGTCATTTCGGGCGTTGAGGCCGCACTGGGGGGCGTTTGAGATGGAATCCGTTCTCAGTTTGGGCGATTGCAACACCTGCGGCATCGCTCCGTGCGAAGGGAATGCCTATCCGGAGCGGTTCGCGCAGCTTCTTGGCGGAGTCGTGCGCAACTGTGGCTACACCATGTCCACCATGCGGGAGGCCTCCTATTTCTTCCGTGATTTCTACACGCATGACACGACCATCGTGACTCTCCAATACGGACTTGTGGATTCCTGGGAAACCTTTGCCTACGCCCCCTATGTCCTGTACTATCCCGACAATCTGGTCCGCAAACTCTGTCGAAAAGTTGTCAAACGCTATAAGAAGCTCTGTCGTCAGACGGGCCTGAACACCTGGCTGGGTAGCGCGCCGCTCGTGCCGGTGGAGGAGTATGCGCGCAGGCTGACCCAGATCATCGAAGCCTGCCGGCCCGACACCCGAATCCTGCTCATTGAAACCGTGCCGAACCGGAATGAATCGCGCAATCCCGCCATCCGACGTTATAACGACGCCCTGCGGAACGTTGCGGCAGCGCATCCCCGCTGCCAGGCGCTCGACACCTACGATTGGTTTGCCACCCATCGCGACACGCTGTATCTGGACGACACGCACATCAACGCGCAGGGGCATGAATGGATCTCCCGCGGGCTTCTTGACCTCTGCTCAAACGCGGAGGGTGCCGCATGAAGCCAGTTATTCGATGCCTGATTCTTTCCGACAACAAGCCCGGCCACGTGACCAACAGCATGGGGGTGTTCAAGGCCATCCAAACAATCGTGGCGGCGGAATCGGTCGTGCTTCAGGTCCGCCTCCGCCTGAAAATGATCCGCTATCCGTTACGATGGCTGCTGAACCGGCCGACCCTTCTGCGCCGCATTCCCGCAGGCACGCAACGCCGGCTGATGGGACTCGTGTACCAAATGTGCGAGCCTCAGCACCTCGACCCGACACAGCCGTTTGACTGGGTCATATCGAGCGGCGGCGACACCTCCTTCCTGAACGTCTGGCTGGCCCAGCGTCATGGCCTCAGAAACATGTACTGCAGCGCGTTGAGGGGGCTGAATCCTGCCCTCTTCACGGTGTATTTCTCGCTGGGCGCGGCCTCGGTTCACAACAACAACATCCGCGTGCCCTTTATTCCCCTGCTGACGGACCGGGCGCGGATCTTGGAGCAGGGCCAGCAATTCAGGACGGCCCACGGGCTGGAACATCAAACGGTCTGGTGCGTGCTGATCGGGGGTGATGGCGCAGGGTATCACTATGACGCCGCATCGCTGGAGCAGTTGGCCCACGGGCTTCTCGCGCTGGCTCGGGACTATCAGGTCAAGCTGCTCGTTACCACGTCTCGCCGCACCGGATTGAAGCTCGAGCGCGTGCTGAAATCGGTGCTCGGTGATTGCCCGGCCGTAGCGTATGCCACGTACTATAATCACCGCCCCGAGAAAGTTGTCGCGTCGTTTCTCGGTGCCGCAGATCTGGTGTTTTGCACTGCGGACAGCGGATCGATGATCACCGAAGCCATGACGGCGGGCAAACCCGTCTATTCCCTCATACCCGAACAGGTCCGGCCGCAACCGTTCTATCAGGCGTTTCTTCAATCCCATGCCGACGCCCGCCGGATCAAGCCGGTCGCCATCGGCTCCCTGCACACGCTCGATCCAAAACGGGACGTCGCCTCCTATTTTCAGGTGCTGGAAAAGGACACCACGGCGGAGCTTGCCGCCCAGCTCAGCCCCTGGATTCGGACGGAGGACTCATGCGCATAGCCTATTTTGTCAACTCGTTCAATGCGATCAACTGGGGCGGACAGGCGACCTCCACCGGTCTGAAGCGGCTGGCGGCGCAGAATTATCCGCATGCGGAGTTCGTTCCACTGGACGTGCCCAAGCTGCCCTACAAGCATCTCGCGCCCATTCGGTCTCTTTTCGAGCATCACCTGGCCCGAGCGATTCTGGCGGATGATGCGGCTGGTGTCGCGCGCAATCTGCGGCGCCTGAACATCCCGCTCACGCTTTTTCAGGGTTTTGACACCGTCTGTTTTAATGGCGAGGGAGCCATTCATGCGAAGTCCGGCCATTTGATTCGCCTCATGGGCATGCTGTGGTATTTCAAGCACGCGGGGTGCTTTGTCAGCGCGTTGAATCAAACGGTGGACCTGGGCCGGCAGTCGCTGGCCCGGGAGGTGGTTGCACACGTCTATCGCACGCTCGATTACGTCAGCGCCCGCGAGCCCGTCTCCTTCCGGGAACTGGTCGGCCTCGGGGTCCGCGCGCAGCTCGTTCCGGATGCGGTGTATGCGCTCCCCCGGCTCTCGGAGTCGGAGATCGAACCGCTCACGGCCGGTTTGAATCTTCCGCCTCATTTCATCGGCGTGACCGGGTCATCGGCATTGAGCAAGTCATCCACGCGCACGATGGATCGCCTGCTGACGTGCATTCGCGCCCACTACGCGATGCCCATCGTGTTCCTGGCAAACGCGAAGACCGACATCGCCCTGGCGAAAGCGCTGAGGCGGAAGCATCCCTTTCTCATCATCCAGCCGCCGGTCCGGTATGAACAGGCCATGGCGGTCGTCGCCAAGGCGCATCTGATCGTCGGCGGCAGGCAGCATCCGAACATTTTTGCGGCGATGCATCGCGTGCCGTTTGTCCCGTTTCGAGGCAACACGCATAAAATGGAGGGGGTCTTGGAGTTGCTCGGCTATCCGCTTCAAGCCCTGCCGTGGAGCAGCGATGCGCGCGCCATCGAAGCCGCTTTTCAAACTGTTGACCGCCTCTACGACACCCTTCGCGCGATTGAGGCGCCCCGTGTCACGACGCTTGTTCTGAGTCAGAAAAGTGAGGACGTGAAATGATTATTCATCCCGACGATCTGGTTTATCTGCACGGCCGTCAGTATACCAACAGTTTGAGGGCTCGCTTTGTTTTGGACCCGCGTGATTTCATCTACCAGACGCGCGTTCATATCCTCGAAGACCGATGTCGTGGAAAGCACGTCATTCATCTCGGCTTTGTGGATCACACCCCGCAATCGGTTGACAAGAAATTAAAGAAGAACAAATGGCTGCATGAGGCGCTCTGCCGCGTGGCATCCCGGTGTTATGGGTTGGACATCGATCAGCCGGGGGTCGACTACGTGAAGAACGTCCTCGGCTATCAGGACGTGGCGTGTCTGGATATCCTCAAGCAGGACTGCGCAGATATCTTTTCCCGGACCTGGGATTGCCTGCTCATTCCGGATGTTCTGGAGCACCAAAACAATCCGGTGGACTTCCTGGCCGCATTCGCCCGCAGGTTCAACGGTGTTGCGGCTGAAATGATCATTACCGTGCCCAATGGATTTGCGCGGGAGAACCATCGGGCCGTGCGGCAGAATTGCGAAGTGATCAACTCCGATCATCGGTATTGGTTCACCCCCTACACGCTGGCCAAGGTCATCACGGCCGCCGGCTTGCGCGTGAAGGAGATGCGAACGTGCCGCAGTGGAACGATCAAATCGTGGACCGTGTTGAAAAATCACTATTACGCGAGACATCCGTTGCTCAGAAACAGCATCGTGGCTGTTGTCGATGTGTAGCGGTTGCGTTTTGCTTCTTAACCCGCATGAGATTGTCACAGGGCACACATGCATAGTTGCCATATTATCGCGAGCGCGGCAGCGGGCGGCATGGAAAACCACCTGATTGCCCTCTGCAACGGGCTGTGTCGGAACCAGACCGTCACCGTGGTGGCGGCCGACTGGTTTCTGGATAAGTTTCATCCAGACGTGCGCGTTATCCCCTTCAACGGGCTGTTGTCCAGTCGGTATAATCCGCTGACCCTGATACGGCTGCGGCGGTTGATCAAACAGATCGCCCCCGACCTCATTCATGCGCACGGCAGCAAAGCGGCGACCTTGATCGCCGTCCCCCGTTTGTTTGACGCGTTCGTACGCGTGACCACGGTGCATGGGCTGAAACGGCGAACCTCCTTCCTGCGGGCGTTTGACCGCGTGATTGCCGTGAGCCGGACGGTCGCCAACGCCCTCGCCGGACTTCCGGTTGATGTGGTCATGAACGGCGTGCCGCTGTCGGATGATCCTCCAGCCCCTGGGCCTGCCAACCAGCCTCCGCTCGTCATTGCGATTGGCCGTCTCGTTCCAGTCAAGGGTTTTGATGTGCTGCTGCGCGCGTGGGTTGAGGTCCCGTCCGCGCGATTGCTGATTGTCGGCGAGGGGCCCGAGCGCACCGCACTCGAATCGCTGTCCCGCCAGCTGGGCGTGTCTTCCCGCGTGACGTTTGCCGGATTTCGTGCGGACGTCCAGTCGCTGCTCCGGACGGCTGATTTGATGGTCATCGCCTCGCGGCGCGAAGGGCTGCCGCTGGTGCTGATCGAAGCGCTGCATGCGCGGCGTCCAGTCGTTTCGACGGCCGTGGGCGGGATGCTGGGTTTTCTACCGCCGGAGACGCTGGTGCCGTCCGAAAATCCAGCGGCTCTAGCCGCCACACTCAACACCGCGCTCGCCGATCTGCCCGCATACGGAACGTCTTTTGAAGCGCTCTGGGCGTTTGCCCGCCGCGAGTTGACCGACGACGCCATGGTCGCGCGCACCGAGGCCGTCTATCGATCGGTCCTGGCCGCGCGTTGCGTCTAGCGAACCGCGCTCACCAGCCGGTCAGCAGCAGGATCGCGATGGCACTGAAGAACAGGCCCAAAATCACTTTGACCACCACCAGATTGCGGCGGCTCCAGTCTAGGAGGCGATTGATCTGCATGCCGCGATGGAAGCAGATGAAGACCACGGCAAGGGGGACGACAAAGAGCAGGTTGTACAAGACGAGAAGCAGCCAGGCGTAGAGCCGGGAGGTGTCGTGCTTGACCAGATACATCAGGACCGGCAGGTAGCCCTGTCCGGTGCAGACGCTCTCGAGAATGGTGACGGCCGCGCCGATGAGGAAGCCGCTGATGACCGGTCCCCCGAAGCCGAGGCCACTACGCATGACCGCATGGATGCGCGTCTTAATGCCTGTGGGGATTTGGAGCGTGACATCATTCACGCGACCCGTTTTCTTAAAGCGGAAGGCATCCCGGAACGAGAGGACGGCGAGAGGGATCATGCCGAGGCCGACGGCGATCTCAACGTATTTCTTGAAGGCGTAGAAATTGGGCACCCGCCGGAGGGCGAAGAAAAAGCCCAGCCCGAGGCCGGTATAGACGATGAACGAGGCGGTGATGAATGAAATGCCCACCAGCAGGCGGGTGCGCTTGCTGACTTTGAGGACGGTCAGCAGACTCAGGAAGAAGATGAGCGTGGAGATGGCGCAGGGGTTGAAGCCGTCGGTCAGACCGCCGATGGCCACGATGGAAATGGTCATGGCGCTGGCGCGCTTCTGCACGACGTCGCGCTGTTCGTCCGTTGTCATCCGGGGTGGCTCCGGAGGACGCCAGTTGGAGGACTGGCGGCTGGCCAGGGCCGCGTTGACGCGATCCAGCAATGTCGCGGCAATCGTTTCATAGCCCGAAAGAAACACGGTGTGATCCACGATGATGGAGACGAGGCCGCTTTCATGATTGTCGCACCGATTCTGGTAGGCGATCAGCAGGGGGATGGTCTCCGCCTGGTTCATGTCGTGCGCGACCAGCTCGTAAAAATCCGCGAATCGCTCCTCCAGTTCGGGGAACACCTCGCGCTTCACGCGTTCGCACTCGGAGCACCCGGGGGAGAAGAAGAAATCGAGCCGCACCTGATCGGCGATGCCGGCGCGAAGGGGCGGACACAAGGCAAACGCGAACCAGGCAAGGGCGAGAAGAACCGGCACTCGGAATGTACGTAACATAGATCAGGCCCCGTGATTTGTTGGGTACAGACTATAATGAAACGGGACGCGGGGTTCAATGAAAACTTGAATCCAGACTACACGACCTTGAATGGATTCGGTTTCGGTGATGGCGTTTCCGCACCGGGGAATGGAGGGGACGCGACTTGGGATTATGTCTTGCCCATCGCCAACAGGATCATGCCGGCGAAGATCGCGGCAACTCCACCCCATTGTGTCACCGAGAGGCCCGATTTGAACACCACGGCCAACGCCAACTGCGCGAGCAGGAACGAGCCGCCGCCGCAGATGCCGAGGGCGACGTTGGGATTCATGGATCGGTACACGAGCATGAGAAGCCAGATGCTGGAGAAACCGAAGAGGTTGCCGCCGAGAAACCCCCGCCACCATCGGCCCTCTACCATGCTGCCCCACTTGAAAAACAACTGCGCGATGACCTGCATGGTCAAGAAGATCGTGATCGCCATGATCGTCGCTATCGTCATTCTAATTCTTTATCGATCACCTTTTGCAGCACTATATAATGACCGATCAGGTATTGTCAATATTCCAGATCGCTGCGTTGAGCGTTTTGAGTTGAGTATTTCCGTCAGACCGTCTATAAAGGGCGGCGTTTTCGCGCACCTTCTGGAGAGGTGGCCGAGTTGGTCTAAGGCGCAGCACTGGAAATGCTGTGTGCTCTTACGGGCACCGGGGGTTCGAATCCATCCCTCTCCGCCACTTCTCGTCAAAAACCCGCGGGACGCGGCATACCCCCTTCGCCCCGGGCGCCAGCGCCGTGTGTCAGCGATTCCGGGTCCCTGTGTGAGAGGCATGCTGCATGAATACTCCGAGACTGTCCATCCGATGGAAACACCCGGTCGCACGGACCGGCGCGGTGCTCTGTCTTCTGGCAGCCGCCACCTCCGCGGCCGCTGCCGGGAAGCGGCAACCGATCCCCGAGGTGCGGGACGCGTGGATACAGACGACGGCGACCGAACTCCGGAATTTCGTTCCGAGTTCCGGCCTCGCCACCGGCCGGTTTCGTCCGACCGGACATAAGGGGGTCGAGGCCCTGTGCTGCGAGATCAACGGCCGGGGCCTGCTGAACCTCGGCACCAATGACTGGGTCTGGATCGTCAGCCACTCCGCCCATGACGATCCGAACATCGGCGATGTCAGTATCGGGGTGTGCCAGGGGGGGCGACTCTACAAGAACGAGGCCCATGTCTGCGGAAAGCAGCTTCGTCTGGTATCCACCAACGGACTGGCGCTTCCCGCGAGCAGCGAACAGTTCTTCCGCCTCTTTTTGGACGAGATTGATGACAAGCCCTGGATTCCGCTCCCGTCCGATCCGAAAACGCCGGCAATCGGCGCCGAGTAACAAGGAACGGGCCTGCTGTCGATAGACTTTGCCGGCAAGCCGTTCGGGCATGACTCCGTTTCCCTGTTCCCCTCTGAGCACAACGCCAGCGGTGAAGCGGCGGCATCCCGTCGCCTCCACCGCGTTGTTCGCCAATCATTCATAATGTGACCAGAGCCGGATGACCTTGACGGTCTTAACGTCAGCCAAAACCTGATAGACAAGCCGATGTTGGATATTCACGCGCCTAGAATACGCGCCGGACAGATCGCCGACGAGTTTCTCATAGGGAGGCGGATTCTGAAACGGGTCTTTCTCAAGAACCGCGAGAAGCCGTTCTGCCTGTGGTTTCAAACCCGAAGCCCGAAGTTTCTTTGCATCTTTCTGGGCTTGCTTGGTAAAGACAAGCGTCCAGTTCACCATTTCAACTCCTTGTCGCATTTGCTGACTGGAGTCCTCATCCCGGACTGAATGGATTTTCTCATTCCGGGAATCGATGTGAGAAACAAAGTCTCTTGGATGGCCTGCCAGTCGTCATGGGAAACAAGGACAGCGGAGCTCCTCTTGCCCGTGATCTGGACGATCCTGTGGGAATCCGCCACGTCATCCAAAAGGCCATACAAGGATTTTCGAGCCTCTGTGGCCGTAAGTGTTGTCATAAGCCCTTTCCTTTCGTACGCAATATCGTACGTCAGCCTTCTCACTCTGTCAAGTCGGCGCAGAAGAGTCGACACCGGTTGTTTCGTGAGACGAACATCGCAGTGAAAAGCGCACACACAAAGAGTAGTGTGATTGCAATAGTCTTGAATCCGGACAGGCCGCGCACACTGAAAACGTAGTACGGAAAAGCGATGAGCCAGACGAGAAGCAGGCTGGCGCGTAATGCTTTGCTCATTCTGTATCCGTGTTGCAGGGCGTCGTAATGACACCAACCTCATGGCCCGTCCTATCTCACCAGATCCTGCACGGCGGTTTTGGCGGGAGCGCCCGGAATATCGGCGACGAAGCGGGGCATGGCCAATCCGCCGATCCGCCGCGCGAGCGCATCGGCCATCTCCACGGCCTGCTGCGCCGTGACGCGGAAATGCACCGTCCCCGCGACCGGGTCGCCGATAAAAACGTAATACGGCCGCACCCGGATCCGTTGCAGCCCCGTGCATAACCGCGCCAGCGCCTCGACCGAATCGTTCACGCCCTTGAGCAGCACAGCCTGATTGGACACCGGTATGCCCGCGTCCACCAGACGCCCGCACGCCTCGGCCGCCTCGGCTGTCAGCTCTCCCGCATGATTGAACTGGGTGTTGACCCACACTTTTTTCGATGCGCCCAACGCGCGGGCCAATGCGTCGGTAATCCGCATCGGCAGCGTCGCCGGCGTCCGCGTGCCGATCCTCACCGCATCGAGCTGCGCCAGTTCGGCAAAGGCCCGGACGCGCCGCAGCACCGCCGCGTCGCGCTCCAGCAGCGGGTCGCCGCCCGACAGGATCACCTCGCGCACGCCGGGATTGGCCCGGACATAGGCGACCGCCGCGCGCAGCCCCGCCGCATCGGTCATCACGGCACGGTTCTCAAAATCGTTCTTCCGGGTGCAGTGACGGCAGTTCACGGCGCACCGCGCCGACGCAAGCACCAGCACGCGGTCGGAAAACCGATGCACCAGGCCGGGCACGGGCGAATGGGTGACCTCCTCAAAGGGATCGGCGCAATACCCTGCCGCCGCCGCCATCTCTCCAGCATCGGGAATCCACTGCGCGCGCAGCGGATCGGCCGGATCGGTGAAATCGCCCGCCGCCAGATAATAGGGCGACACGCGCGCCGGATAGCGGATGGCGGCTGCGGCTGAGTCGGGGTGCGCCAACAGGCCGAGGCGCGCCAGATCCGCCGCATCGAGCGCGTGTCGCATCTGCCACTTCCAATCCGCCCACGCCGGCGTCGCGCGGACCGCATCCAACCACCCCCGCAACGCCGCCGCATCCATGAATCGGATCCGGCTGCGAACGCGTGGCCTTTTAAGACTGTCCGTGTTGGCCATGTCCGATCATCCGCCGCGCCGCTTCAAGAATCGCCTCGGGCTCGGCCATGCGGCCCGGGCCGTTGGCGCCGCAGGCCAGCTCGCCCGCCGCAGCCTCGATAATCCCGGCGCCGCGCGCACGCACCGTAGCCAGATTGGCCTGGGTCGCCGGATGATCCCACATCCCCGTGTTCATCGCCGGCGCAATCAGCAGCGGCGCGCGCGTTGCGAGCGCGGTGGCGGTGAGCAGGTCGTCGGCCAAGCCGTGAGCCAGCTTGGCCAGCACGTTGGCCGTGCACGGCGCCACCACCATGATGCCAGCTCGCTCGGCGAGTGACACATGCCCCGGCATCCACTCCTCCGGATCGTCCAGCGCACTCACGCCGACCGGGTTGCGCGAGAGGGTCCGGAAGGTCAGCGGCGTCACGAAACGGGTCGCAGCCTCGGTCATCACCACATGCACGGACCACCCCGCCTTGATCATCAGCCGAGCCAGCTCCGCCGCCTTGTAAACGGCGATCGAACCGGTCACGCCGAGAACCACTTCCACTGGTTTTGTTTGTTTCATGGAATCCTCCTTTATTTTTTGCTTTCCGCGTTCTGCTCAAAAATGGTCCCCAGCCCGAACACGGTCAGGTGCGGGTCAATCACAAACGGCATGCCGATTCCGGTCAGCACCCAGCGGGCAAAACCGCCGGTTCCGACGAGTGTGACGTCGGGTCCCAGCGTCTGCAACAGGTAGCCGACAATCTCGCGCACCATGCCGCGGTAGCCAATCCGGGCGCCGATCTGGATTGCGCCGCGCGTGCTGCGTCCGATCTTCGGACACGCACCGCCCGGCGCCACGTGCGGCAGCAGGGCCGTCCGCTCGTGCAGGTAGTCGGTCATCAGTGGCAGCCCCGGCGCAATCACGCCGCCGATATAGCCCCGCGCCGGCGTCACGATATCGAATGTCAGCGCCGTGCCGAAGTCGGCGACGATCAGCGGCGCGCCGTACTTCACCACGCCGCCGGCCGCGTTCGCAAGCCGGTCTGCGCCGATGGTCCGGGGATCCGGATAATCGATCGCCACCGCCATCGGAATCCCCGCCCGCACCACCAGCGGCGTGCATCCCAGCTCGCGCATGACGAGCGTGCGCCACAGCGGGTTCGTCGCGGGGACAACCGACCCCAGCACCGCGCCGCACACCCCGCCTTTGGCGGCCCGCCGCACCGCCGCGGCGCAGGCGTCCGGATTCTTGACAACGCCGCCCGCCACATGGGCAAACCGCGAAACACGGCCATCCACATAGAGCGCCAAGCTGGTCGACGTGTTGCCGACATCAATCACCACACACCGCATGCGTCGCCTCCTTCCATCAGACCGCCGCCCATTCCAACGACAGGTCCACTGCGGGGGCTGAATGCGTCAGGCACCCCAGCGAAATCGCATCGACGCCGGTTGCCGCCACCGCCGCCGCCCGTTCGAGCGTAATCCCGCCGGAGGCCTCCAGACGCGCGCGGCCCGCCGTGATCTGGACGCATTCGCGCATCCTGGCGCAATCCATATTGTCGAGCATGACCCAGTCGGGGTTGCCACGCAGCGCGCTGACCAGTTCCTCGACGCTCTCCACTTCCACCTCGACCGGGATCGCGGGGAAGCAGCGCCGCGCCGCCGCGACGGCCAGATCCAGCCGCGACGGATCGCCACCCTGCCAGAGCCGGCGGTGATTGTCCTTCATCAGCACACGGTCGAAGAGGCCGAAGCGGTGGTTGGCGCCCCCGCCGCATAGCACGCTGTATTTTTCGAAGAGCCTCAACCCGGGCGTGGTCTTGCGGGTGTCGAGGATTTGCGTCCCCCACGGTTTGACGACCTCGGCGAAACGGCTCGTGAGTGTCGCGATGCCGCACATCCGCTGCATGAAATTGAGGGCCGTCCGTTCGGCGGTCAGAATCGCCGCCGCCCGTCCGCGGATCGCGAGCACCGTCGCGCCGGGCGCCGCGTCGCAGCCGTCGGCAATGACGGTCTCGCAGACCACGTCCGGGTCCACCGCTTGCAGGACGGCTGCCGCCACGGCTCCTCCGGCCACGCGGCACGCCGCGCGGCTGAGGATCGCTCCGACGGCCTCCGCATCCGGATCCACCAGCGCCAGCGTCGTCACATCCCCCGGCCCGACATCCTCGTCCAGCGCCAGCCGCACCGCCTCAAAGGCCCGCGGATTCCCCATGAGATCAGGCAACACCCTATCACCCCTTACGTTTGGCATGGATGTACATTTTGAAGCATACGGACGAAAAGATACACAATAAAATGCGGGGGTGTTGGGGTGAGAAGGCGGGTAAGTGCGAAGCGAGACACTTTTTGCTTGCAGTTTGTTACCGCAAGTACTAATCTGCACGCATGTTCAAGGAAAGATCACTCTCATCCCGCGTCAGGGGGGCCGTCAAGTCTTTCCGCGTTGTCGTGGTGAGCGGTGCGCGACAGACCGGCAAGACAACCTTGCTGCGTCATCTCTTTCCGGAATGGGATTGTGTCACGTTCGACCCGGTGACTGACATCGAAGGCGCGCGCGCCGATCCCGATCTGTTCTTGGACAACCACCCGCCGCCTCTGATCCTCGATGAGATCCAGTATGCGGCCGAGGTCGTTGCCGCGCTGAAGCGCCGCGTGGACCGCGCCGGCGACCTTCCAGGCCAGTACATCCTGACCGGTTCGCAGCAGTGGCAGGTCATGCGCGTGTTGGCGGAGAGCCTGGCTGGACGGGCAGTCTTCATCGACCTCCACGGTCTGAGTGTGGCCGAATCCGCCGATGCGCCCGAGAGCGGCTGGCTTCCGTTCTGGCTAGGGGGTGCCGACGCATTCATGGACCATCAGGCCGGACGGCGGTCCGGTCTGCGGCTCCACCGCTGGCTGTGGCGCGGTTCGCTGCCAGGAACCCTGCTGGTGGAGGACGCGTGGATCGCCTCATTCTGGGACGCCTACCAGCGTACCTACATCGAGCGTGATGCGCGCGCCTTGGCCGAGCTCGGCGATTGGCAGCAGTTCGGCCTGTTTCTCCGTCTGGCGGGGGCGCTGAGCGCGCAGGAGGTGAACGCGAGCCAGTTTGGGCGCGAGATGGGCGTGACGCCCCGCACCGCGCGCAAGTGGCTGGACGTCCTCACGGGGACCTTCCAGTGGCACGAGATTCCCGCCTGGCAAGGGAATGCCGTCAAACGCGTGATTGCCAAACCCAAGGGCTATCTGGGTGACACGGGACTCATCTGCCACGGTCAGCGCATCTCCTCGTCCGAGGCGTTGGGCGGGCATCCGCTCCTGGGCGCCTTGTTCGAGACGGCCGTGGTTGGCGATATCCGCCGCCAGGCCTCGGCGCTGGCGTTTGCGCCCGGTTTCTGGCATTGGCGCGCGGCGGGGGGTGCGGAGGTCGATCTGATCATTGAGGCCGATGGCTGCCTCTATCCCGTAGAGGTCCGCCTGACCAGCAATCCACGTCCGCGGGACGCGTCGGGGATCAACGCCTTCCGCGCCGCCCATCCCGGCCAACGGATCGCGCCAGGGTTGATTGTCTGTGCGGCCGACCGTCCCCGTCGCGTCACCGAAAATGTTTTCGCCCTACCCTGGGACTGGCTGGTCACGCCCGGATGAGCGGCCCCAGATTCGGGGAATGTCCTACGCCACCGCTGCCGCGTCGAAACCGAGGTCGAAACCCGGTCGAAACCGACATGTGGGCCCCGCTCAACGCTTGACAGCGCAGGCGACCTGTCGCACAATCGCAACCGATACGGGCGCGTGGTGTTCAGGCGCCAGCGCATGGGCGGCGGACGCGCGAAGGGAGTTTCTTTTGGCTCAGGCTTTCACTAATGGGTTTCCGGATCAGGCTCGTCCCGGTACCGGCGGGACCCGCGTCACCTGCATCATCTGGGATTGGAACGGAACCCTGTTGGATGATGTCTGCGCCTCGGTAAACGCGCTGAACGCGCTCATGGCGCCCCGCGGCCTTGGTCCCGAAACCGTGGCGCGCTACCGCGACCGCTTCGGCTTTCCGGTCAGCGACTATTACCAGGAGGCCGGCTTCGACCTGGCCCGTGAGGATTGGGAGCGCCTGGCCCGCGACTATCACGACGCCTATCTCGCGCAGCCCGACCTGCGCCTCTTCGACGACGCCCGGCCCGTTCTGAACACCCTCGCCGCCTGCGGCATCCGCCAGGCGATCCTCTCGTCGTGCGAACAGTCGATCCTGGAGCGCCTGATCGGCGAGGCGCGGCTGACCGGCTGCTTCTCCCGCATCTTCGGCTCCGACAACCTGCACGGGCTCTCCAAGGCCGAACGCGGACGCGGCCTCGTCCGCGATCTCGGCTGCATCGCCGCCTCGACGCTTTTCGTGGGCGACACCCTTCATGACCACGACGTGGCCGCCGAACTCGGCTGCCGCTGCGTCCTCGTCGCCCGCGGACATCAATCCCGCGAGCGGCTGCTCGCCGCCTGCCGGCCGGTCATCGACCGCCTGGACGATCTTCCCCGCCTCATCGCCGAAGGAATCTGCTGATGCCCGTGACGCTCACCACCACCGACCGCCTCCCGCCGTTGGCCCGCGACGAGCAATTTCTCGA
This sequence comes from Lentisphaerota bacterium, assembly GCA_016873675.1. Lineage (NCBI taxonomy): Bacteria > Pseudomonadati > Lentisphaerota > Lentisphaerota bacterium. The sequence continues at coordinate 35,884 of VGWG01000013.1, forward strand.
CGGCGCCCTGCTGGTGCGGTCGCGCTCGGGGCTGCATCCCACGGAACGCGCGCTGTTGGAGCGGCTGCCGACGCTTCCCCGCGCCATCTCGCGCGTCCTGGTCGCAGGCAACCGCACCGGCGTCCTGCCCGCCGCGATCCGTCATTTCTTCCCTCGGACCGAGGTGCTGGCCCATGTCTTCGACACGCATCACCGGGCGATCATCCTCCGCACACTCGCCGGAAGCGGCGCCGAAGCGGGCATTGCATGCGTTGCGGCGGCCGACATTCCCCGGTATCCGCCCTTCGACGCCGCCGTCCTCCAACTCTCGCGCCACGCGATGCCGACCGAGTTGGTGACCGACCTTCTGGAGCAGGTGCATGAGGGGCTGGCGGACGGCGGCGTCTGCCTGATCGGATTCGAGGGCGACGCCGAATGGCTCCGCGCCCAGCTCAAGGCCATTTTCGGCAAAACCGCCGTGACGGTGGACGCCGATATCGCTGTGGCGTGCGCGACGCGCGTCCGGCCGCTCCCCAAGCCCCGTAATTTTTCCGCTTCGTTCGAGGTCTCCCTGCCTGGGGTCGCGCCGTTCACCCTGCAGACCCGTCCCGGGGTCTTCGCGCATCGCCGCCCCGACCTCGGTGGCCTTTCGCTCGCCGAGGTCGCCGCCCGCGAGGTGGTGGCTGGCGACCGCGTGCTCGACATCGGCTGCGGATGCGGCATGGTGGGCATCGCCCTCACCCGCGTTGTTCCGGGTCTTCACGTCACCTTTCTCGACAGCCACGCCCGCGCCGTGGCGTGCGCCGCCGCCAACGCCGCCGCCAACGGGCTGGCCGATCCCGCATTCGAATGCGCCGACACCGGGACCCGAAGGACCGGCTTCACCCTCGCCGTCGGCAATCCGCCTTACTTCGGCGATTACGCCATTGCCGAGCTGTTCATTCGCACCGCCTGCGAGGCGCTCGCGCCCGGCGGACGCTGCCTGATCGTCGCCAAGCAAACCGACTGGCACGTTGATTTCATGACCCGGCTCTTCGGCCAGGCCGAACCCATCCGCCGGCGCGATTATACCGTCGTGCGTTCGATCAAGTAGCGGCTAACACCCCCCGGCTTGCTTTTTTCACCGTTTCATGGCACTTTAAGCGCATGTCTGACGCGGAACTCTTTGATTCGGGCACGCTGGATGTCGCTGACGCGAATGCCGCGCCGGGTGGCGCCTCGCGTCCGCCGCTGGCCGCCCAAATGCGGCCGCAGACACTCGACGACGTGGTCGGCCAGGATCATATTCTCGGGCCGGGCAAGCTTTTGCGGCGGGTGATCGAAGCCGACCGCCTGCCCAATCTCATCTTCTACGGACCCCCGGGCAGCGGCAAGACGTCGCTCGCGGAGGTCATCGCCAAAGCCACGCAATGCCGCTTCGAGCGCACCAGCGGCGTGATCTCCAACGTCGCCGTGCTCCGCGCCCTGTGTGAAAACGCCAAGCGCTTGCGCGCCCTGCGGAAGACCGTCCTGTTTATCGACGAAATCCACCGCTTCAACAAGGCCCAGCAGGATGTGCTCCTCCCCTACGTCGAGGACGGCGCGGTGACCTTGATCGGCGCGACCACCCACAACCCGCAGGTTTTCATCAACTCGCCGCTCACCTCCCGATCGCTTGTGTTCGAGCTCAAGCCGCTCGACGAGCCGTCCATCGTCCGCCTCATCCTGCGCGCCCTTGCCGACGAATCGCACGGCCTGGGACTGCTGCGGGTGATCGCCGATTCCGATGCGGTCGCCTGCCTCGCGGGCATTTGCGAAGGCGACGCCCGACGCGCGCTCAACGCCCTTGAAGTCGCCGCCCGGAGCACGCCCCCCGGCGCCGACGGCGTGATCCACATCACCCGCAGCGTGATGGAAGACTGCGTCCAGCGCCGCATGATTCTCTACGACCGCGACGAGGACGGCCATTACGACACGATATCCGCCTTCATCAAGAGCGTTCGCGGCTCCGATCCCCATGCCGCCGTCTACTGGCTGGCCAAGATGCTGGAAGCCGGCGAGGACCCCCGCTTCATCGCCCGCCGCCTGATGATCCTCGCCAGCGAAGACATCGGCAACGCCGATCCCCGCGGCATCACGCTCGCCGTCTCCGCCACCCAGGCCGTCGAGTATGTCGGCATGCCCGAGGCGCGCATCATCCTCGCCCAGGCGACCACCTATCTCGCCACGGCCCCCAAGAGCAACGCCGCTTACCTCGCCGTCGATGCCGCGCTGGCCGACGTCCGCGAAGGCCGCGTCCTCGCCATCCCCGAGCATCTCAAAAACCTCCACCTCGACGCGATCGGCCACGACGCCGCCGACCACCCCTATCTGTATCCGCACGCCTTTCAAGGCCACATCGTCGAGCAGCGCTACATTCCGGCAGACAAGCATTACTACATACCCACCGATCAGGGCTACGAGGAGACCATCCGCAAGCGGATGGAGCGGATCGCCTCCGCCTTGGAGAAGACGGAGCGGCCATGACCAAGGACGAGATCCGCGCCGGCATGCTGGCCCGCCGCCGCGATGTTGACGATCAGACGCGCCGCGACGCCGGAAAGGCCATCGCGGAACGCCTCGCTTCAACCGCTGCGTTTGCCCGTTCGTGGCGGTTCTGCTGCTACCTCAGCACCCCGCATGAGGTCACCAGCCGCTACATCCTCCGGACCGTGTTCGAGGCCGGACGCGAGGTGTGCATCCCGGCCTGGGATCCTATGGCGCAAACCTACGGTCTCTTCGCCTATGATCCGCGCATGCCCCTCATCACCGGACACCGGGGCATCCGTGAGCCGTCCATCCGCATCCCGATCCTCCCCTGGGATGTGAACTGCTTCATCGTCCCCGGCCTCGCCTTCGACAGCCACGGGGGGCGCCTCGGCTATGGCAAGGGGTACTACGACCGCATCCTCGCACAGGCCGCCCGCACCGTCCCCATCATCGCCGTCTGTTACGACTGGCAGGTCGTCGACGATCCCCTCCCCTTCGAACCCCACGACATCCGCGTTCACATGATCATCACCAACCAGCGCTTCATCACTTGCGCAGTGTAATCCTCTTACATCACGTGAACCCTGCCCTTCCGTTTGTCTGTCCGCCCCTGCGCTTCCCCGACGAGTTGCCGATCACCGCGCACCGCGAGGCGATCGCCGATGCGTTGGCGCGCAGCCGCGTCTTGATCGTCTGCGGCGACACGGGTTCGGGCAAGACCACCCAGATCCCCAAGATCGCCCTCGCCGCCGGACGCGGCCGCACCGGGCTGATCGGCGTCACCCAGCCCCGACGCCTCGCGGCCGTCGCGATGGCCACCCGTGTTGCCGAGGAGTTTGGCGGCGAGCCGGGCGGCTTCGTCGGGGTCCAACACCGCTTCGAGCGCCGTCTTTCGCCCGAGACGCGCATCAAGTTCATGACCGACGGCATCCTTCTGGCCGAGACCCGCCAGGACCGCCTGTTGCGCGCGTATGACACGCTGATTATCGACGAGGCGCACGAGCGCTCGCTCAACATTGACTTTCTCCTCGGCATCCTGCGCGGCATCATCTCCCGGCGGCCCGACCTGCGCGTGGTCATCAGCTCCGCCACACTCGATGCCGAACGTTTCGCGACCTTCTTTGCGGATCGCGGCGCGCCCGCCCCGGTTTTCACCATCCCCGGCCGCCTCTACCCGGTCGAGGTCCGCTACCGGCCTGCCGACGAAGAGGACGCCCCCGACCTGCCTCGGATGATCGCCCAGGCCGCCGCCGAGCTCGCGGCCGATGCGCCGGGCGACGTGCTGGTCTTTCTTCCCGGCGAGCGCGACATCCGCGATGCCGCCGACGTCCTCGCCGGCCGCCGCCTCCCCGACACCGCTATCATCCCGCTGCTCGCCTCCCTGCCCGCAGGCGAGCAGCAGCGGGCCTTTAAGACGATCCCCGGCGTCCGCCGCATCATCCTCGCCACCAACGTCGCCGAAACCTCCGTCACCCTCCCCGGCATCCGCGCCGTGATTGACACCGGTCTCGCCCGCGTCCCCCGCTGGAACGCCCGCACCCGCGTCCAGCGCCTCCAGATCGAGGCGATCTCGCAGGCCTCGGCCAGCCAGCGCGCCGGGCGCTGCGGCCGCCTCGGCCCCGGCGTGTGCATCCGCCTCTACAGCGCCGACGACCTGGCCGGCCGGCCGCCCTACACCGACCCCGAGATCGTCCGGTCCTCCCTCGCGGGCGTGATCCTGACCATGCTCGACCTGCGCCTGGGCGACATCGCCACCTTCCCCTTTCTCGACCCGCCCCCGCCCGCCGCCATCCGCGACGGCCTGCGCGAGCTGATCGAACTCGGCGCTATCGAGCATCCCGACGCCCGGCCTGGCGCGCCGTCCGCCGATCCCCGGTCCCCGCCCGCGCTCACCCCGCTCGGCATGCGCCTCGCCCGCCTGCCGCTCGAGCCGCGCCTCGCCCGCATTCTCTTCGCCGCCGACACCGAGCAGGCACTGCGCCACGCGCTGATCGTTGTCGCCGCCCTCGAATGCGACGATCCCCGCCGGCGGCCAGTCGAGAAGCAGGCCGAAGCCGACGCCGCGCACGCCCAGTTCCTGACGCCCGCATCCGACTTCTCGGCCCTGCTCCGCCTCTGGCGCTGGTACGACGAACAGGGCGGGTTCAGCTCCAACACCACCGCCCGTCGCCTCTGCCGCGACCACTTCCTCTCGTTTCCACGAATGCGCGACTGGCGCGACCTGCGCGATCAGCTCGAGCACCTGGTGCGTCCGCTCGGGCTGAATCCGGCGACCGAGGCTGGCGGCGATGCGGGGCTTCACCGCGCCCTGCTGGCGGGACTGCTCGGGCATATCGGCAAGCGCGACCCCGAGACCGGCGACTACCGCGGCGCCCACGGTCTGCGCTTCGCCCTCTTTCCCGGTTCCGGCCTTGCCAAGGCCGCGCGCCAGGCGGGCAAGCGAAAAAAATCCGATGCCGACGTCACCACCGCGCCACCGGCGCGCCCCTCCCCCGCGTCCCTGCCGGTCTCGCGCGACTGGGTGATCGCGGGCGAACTGGTCGAGACCGCCCGTCTCTATGCCCGCACCGCCGCCTGCATTGACCCGGGCTGGATCGAGCCGATCGCCGGACGTCTCTGCAAATCCTCCTTCCACTCGCCGTGGTGGGACACCGACAAGGGCTTCGCCCGCATCCGCGAGCGGGTCACCCTTCACGGCCTCGTGCTGGTCGAAAACCGGACGCGCGACTACGCCCGCATCAATCCCGCCGATGCGCGCGTCCTGTTCATCCGCCACGGCTTGATCGCGGGAGAGTGTCCGAACCCGCCGCCGATCATCCGCGACAACCTCAGCCGCCTCGCGCTCCTACGCCTCGCCCAGGCCAAGACCCGCGGCGGCCAGTCCCTGTTGGATGAGGACGCCGTCTACGCCTTTTATGACGCCCACCTGCCCGCCGACGTTTTCAGTGCCGACGCACTGCGCCGCTGGCTGCGTCAGGCCTCGCCCGAGCAGGTCGAAGCCCTCCGCCTGACCGACGCCGAAATCCCCCTGCCCGACGGCGCCGCGACGGGCTTTCCCGACACCCTTACGCTCGACGGCCAGTCCATCCCACTCACCTACCGCCATGCGCCGGGAGAGCCCGACGACGGAATCACCTGCACCGTCCCCGCCGACCTGCTGTCGCGCCTCCGCGCCTGGCGAGCCGACTGGCTCGTCCCCGGCGCGCTGCCCGAGAAGATCCGCTGGATGCTCGCGTCGCTCCCCTCCAAGACCCGGCGCCTCGTCGCTCCGCCCGGTGAAACCGCAGACCGCTGTCTCGGACGCATGCCGCCCGGTCGCGAACCGCTGAACCAAGCCCTTAGCCGCGCCCTGTACGAGGTCTGCGGCGTCCGCATCCCCGCCGATGCGTGGCGCGAGGACGATTTACCCGACTGGCTCCGCATCCGCTTCGTGGTGACCGATTCCGACGGCAAGATCCTCGGCAGCGGCCGCACCTTCGACCCCTTGATCAAAACCTTTGCCCTCGCTTCTGTCGGGCCCTCCGCCCCCGCTCCGAGTCAGTCGGGAACCGACTCCCGATTTCACCGCGACGGCATCACCGACTGGAGTTTTGGCGATCTTCCAGAAGAGGTCAACATCGACCGCGCCGGCTGGCCCATGCTCCACTATCCCGCGCTGGTCGACGCGTCACCCGCCGCCTGCGCCCTTCGACTGTTTGCCGACGCCGCGACCGCCGCCGCCATCCATGCCGAGGGGACGCTGCGGCTCATCGCGCTCGCCCTCGGCCCCGACACGCTCGCCCTCCGCCGTTCGTCCGCGCCAGCCAAAGACCTGCGCGGGGCGCTCGCAGCCCTTGAGTACACGTCCGAATCTTTCGTTGAGGATATCCTTCGGGCCGCCCTGCACACCTGCTTTCTTGAAGGTCTGGCACCCGTGCGCAGCGAAGCCGTCTTTCGTCAACGTCTGCTTCTCGGCCGTCCGAAACTGGGTGCCGCTCATCTGCAGATCGCGCGTCTGTGCGCCTCGGTCCTCCATGCGGCGCAGACCCTCGAACGTGACCTCGGCGGCGACGCGCGGCCGATTCCGGCTGCGGCACCGCCATCGGTGCACACCGCCGAATCGGTTATGCGCGATTTCACCAAAGGTCCGGCGGCCGTCAAGTCCCCCCCGTTATCAGCGCCCCTCCGGGCCGATGCCCTCGCCACCTTCGCGGATCTGCTGGTATCCTACAACCGCCAACCCAATCCCGGCGCGCATCACCAGCCAGCCAAACGGGCGGCGGCGCGGGCGCCGGTGGCCGTGACCCTGCATCCGGCTTCGGCAGACGATCTGCGCGACCAGCTCGCCTGGCTGGTGTTTCCCGGATTCATACGCGCCACACCCTGGGGTCATCTCCAGCACTATCAGCGCTATCTAGAGGGCATGCGCATCCGCGTGGAGCGGCTGCGAACCAACCCGGCGGCCGACCTCAAGCGCCTGGCCGAGATTGCGCCCTTCTGGAATCGATACACCGCCTTCACGGCCCGGGATGAGCACGCCACGCACGACCGCGCCGCCCTCGCAGACTACCGCTGGATGGTCGAGGAGTTCCGCATCTCGCTTTTTGCCCAAGAGTTGGGCACGGCCGCACCCGCCTCGGCCAAGCGCCTCGAGGCGCAGTGGCAACGGGTGCTCGCGACGTAAGCGGTCCGCCGCTGGGCGCGATTTCACTTCGTTGCATCGCACCTCGAATTCAGGAGTCAGGAGTTAGGTCTGTGGGGACTCTCCCGCTCCATCCCCTCCGCATCACCCACGGGGCGGTAAAAAATATTTAAAGAAACGATTGACTTACCCCCCCCCGCTATAATATCGCCTCATCAACTGATTCGGTCCCGCTCATTTTGTGTTCCACGCTGGTGGACCCGGAGCGGGTTTTTCATGCGGGAAGCAATCAGAGGATGCAACAACGCGATTGATCAAACGGGGATGAGGAGGCGATGATTACATAATCCTCTAGCGGTCCGGCGGACGTGGCTTTTTCGCCCAACGCCTCCAATCCCGCCAAGGACACCCTCGCCACGTTCACCCAGTCCGGCGACTACACCTTCATGGCCGTGATCTACGACGCCCAGGGGCTTGCGGCCACCAATGGCCAAGTCGAGCTACCTGTTCCCCAGCGCCAATCTGTCGCCGGATAGCGGTGCGTTCCCGTTCTTCATCTGGTCGCTGGCCGACCTCAACGGACCGGCTAATCAATACATGATCTACCGCCCCTCCCTCTACGCAGGCGTGACCGATAACACCGCGTGGGACGGAAACAACGGCGACTTCTATTACGGCGATACCGGCAACCGCGTGTATCTCATGCTCCAACAGCACTCTAGCCATTCGAGAAACCCGGTAAGCGCGAGCTCGTGGTCTCCGACACCCCCAAGACCACCACCCGCTTCACCCTCGACGGCTCGCCCGCGCTGGTGAGCCTCACCGGCCCGAGCGGAACGACCAACGCGGTGGCGCTGGGCAACCTACGGTTCGAGATGCGTTATCCGGGGAAAGCGCGTGTGTGGGTATGTGAATCGAGTCTGTGGGGACAGAGAACGCGTAGCGCCCATTTTTCCTGATTTCCAGATTCAAACGACCCGATCAGGGACATGCGTCCGGTCCGTCCCAGATACACACACTGAGATCTGTCTGCACCTGCCACGTAACCATCAGAGGAGAGATCAACATGGTCGAGCAGAAAATGGTTGAAGTATGGATCGCTGCGCGGAAGTCCAGGTTTCAAATCGAGAACAAACTTACGACCTATGGCGTACCACCAGATGAAGCCGCCGCACTGATCGAAGGAAACCACTATTGACGACAACCGCAAATTAGATTACATTGTACACTGATTGAAAGGACGGACATGCTGACGTTCATAGAGGCGACGCTCTTCACAAAGCGGATCATCGAACTCGGGGCCGAAGAGACCTACCGGGCCTTGCAGAATGAACTCGCAGCTAACCCCGATGCGGGCGACGTGATCCCGGGAATGGGCGGACTGCGCAAGATTCGCCTGTCGCTACCCGGAAGGGGCAAGCGTGGCGCGGCAAGGACGCTGTACCTGCTTTTCACGCGTGCGGAAACCATCGTCTTTCTGATGGTCTACACGAAAAACGACTTCGAGGATCTGCCGCCTGACGTAAAGAAAGCCGTGCGCCAACGAATCGCAATAATCAGACAGGAGTTTGAGCCATGAGCGTGAAACAAAAAGAATATGACTTCGACGCCGACGAACTGCTTGGTGCTCTCGACGAGACGCTGCAGCACGCACGCGGTAAAATCACCCTGCGCACAACCCGCGTGCCCCTGCCCAAAAAGGCGGCACCGATGCCACCCGAAAAAGTCGTCGCCTTGCGTCACACACTGAACGTGTCGCAGACGGTTTTCGCTCATCTCCTCAATGTATCGCCCATGACGGCGAAAAGCTGGGAGACCGGCCGCCGCTCGCCCTGCGGCGCGGCCTTGCGTCTGCTCGAAATCGCGGCTTCAAATCCCAATGTGCTCGCACCGTCCCACTGACGGACGACGGATACGGATAGGACGTACAAGCAGCCTTTTCCGAGGATCGACGAGTGTCGGTTCTGGACGGATAAATGGCGTTTATGTCAAGTTCCATGGCGGGGCGAAAGTGTCCGGGGCCGGTCCCGGCGGGATTTTTCGACCCAAATCCTCGCCTAAGGAGCGTCGCCGCCGATAACCTGCGCCTACACGCGCTCCGCAGCCATGGACCAGTCGCCAGAAAAGGCCGAAAACAGGCGGTTTTTCGACAGTGAGGGGGCTTTGGGGTGGTCAGGGGGCGCAAACGGGCACGCCCTTCCGCCCGGCGCCATCCTATAGAGTGCCGGTTTCGTCGGT
>VGWG01000014.1 GCA_016873675.1 Lentisphaerota bacterium
GCCGTCGGCTACCCGCCAGAGGTAGAGAGCGGCGAGGGATCGGTGCGGCGCCCAGCGCTCGCCCGCGAGGGCCAGAGCCTTGGGCGCGGGCATTTCCGGCAGGGAGTAGGCAATCGAGTAGCCCCGGCGCACGCCGAAGTCGCCCGAGGGGAGAACATCGGGTCGGCCGAGGGTGAAGATGAGAAACATATCGACGGTCCAGGGGCCGATGCCGCGGATGTCGGTGAGTCGTGCGATCAACTCCGCATCGCTGAGATCGCGGCAGGCGGCGAGCGTGGGCAGGCGGCCATCGCGGGCGTGTGTGGCGATATCCCGCAGCGCGGCGATCTTGTTGCGGGAGAGGCCCGCCGCTCGCAGGGCCTCATCCGGCGCGTCGAGCATCCCCTCCGGATCCGGCAGGACGCCGTTCCCGATCTGGGCGACGAGGCGGCCCATGATGGTGGCCGCCGCCTTCGCATGGAGCTGCTGGTAGACCACCGCCTCGCTCAGCGCCTCATACGGTTCGCGCCGATCAGCCATCACCCGCAGCTTGCCGAAGCGCGCAATCAGCCCGGCCATGACGGGATCTCGGGCGAGATGGAGATGCTGGTTCATAGGAGGTGCCTTTCGTACGACGCGCAGTCGGCGCTGATTCGAATGATACCCCGATACCGGCACACCGTGCAATCGTGATTTCGGGGTCACGGGTCAGGTCCGTTCAAGTCGTATCCATGAACGGATTGCCAGAGCAGCCAGATCATGTTATAAATTGGACCGAACCAACACGGAAAAAACGACGCATGACAGAAATCAAAAACGCATCGCGACAACCGGCGGATGAGCCGGTGTCAGCGGCACCCGGGCGCAAGGTCCGCACGCCGCGGTCGCCGGTTCCGAAACCCGCGTTGACCGGGCGCTACGCCGCGCTTGATTTTGAAACCGCTGATTATGGCCGCGACAGCGCCTGCGCGTTATCCGTCGTCCTGCTTGAGGACGAGCGGATTATTGATCGCTGGACCAGCCTGATCCGTCCGCCCAGACGGGAGTTCGTCTTCACCTATCTGCATGGTATTTCCTGGCAGGATGTGAAAGACAAGCCGGCCTTTGGAGAGCTCTGGCCGGCAGTTTCACACTGGATGGGCCCGGTTGACTTTCTGGCGGCGCATAATGCGTCGTTCGACCGTTCTGTCCTCCGGGCCTGCTGCGACATGTCGGGCCACGAACCGGTGAGCGTCCCCTTTCTCTGTACCGTGAAACTGGCGCGGGCTACCTGGGGTATTTTTCCAACCAAACTGTCGGATGTGGCGCGTCATTTGCAGATCCCGCTGCAACACCATGATGCCGCGTCGGATGCTCTTGCGTGTGCGCAGATTCTGGTCAAGGCGCGCGAAAAAGGGCATCAGTATGAGGAATTGCTTCAGAAACATGGGCTGAAGCCGGTCAAAAAGGAACAAGGATTATGATCAAAAAAGGCGGAACGTACGTCGTGATGGGTCTTTTGAACACCGATTCCATCGCTTATTCCACGGGTAAAATGATTGAGGAACTGGGCGGGAAGGTCATCTATACGGCGCAGAATGACCGCATGAAGAAGATCTTCTTTGACCGCGGCTGCCCCGAGCTGTCGCAGGCGGAGAAAGAGGCGATGTGCATCAAGTATTGCGACGTCACGATTGAAGACGAAGTGCGCAATCTGTTTGTGGATCTGGGCGAGGTCGATGGCGTTGTCCATTCCATTGCGTATGCCAATCCGAAAACCTGCCTCGGCCACCACATCTACACGAATTCATTCGATGACATCAAGCAGGGGTTTGGCATCAGTTGCGCGTCGCTGGCGACCGTTTCGCAGTTTGCCCAGGAGCACATGCCCAAGGGCGGCTCCATTGTCACGTTGTCGTTTTCATCGCAAGTGGCGTTTCCCTATTACAATTGGATGGGGGTGAACAAGGCGGCCCTGGAGGCGCTGGTCCGCGCATTGGCCCGTGAATACGGCCGCGAACATGTTCGTGTCAATGCGGTTTCCGCTGGGCCGCTGACCACGAAGGCGGCAAAATCGATTCCGCATTTCGCCGCCCTGACCCATACGTGGAAGAAAATGAGTCCCCTGCCGTGGGATCCGTTGAAGGACAAGCAGGCAGTCGCTCATGCGGTGGTTTTTCTGTTGGGAGACTATTCCCGGAAGATTACGGGGCAGACGTTGTATGTGGATGGCGGCGCTTCCGTTGTGGGCGGTGAACTCCTGCGGCACGAAAAGCCGATCAAGAGCATGCCGGCCAAGAAACGCTTGATCCGGAAGGTGGCGGCGGATTCGGAGCAGCCTATCACCTAGAGATTCTCGCTTATTGGCGCCTGAAGCGTGCCGGTTTTCGAGGGTCATTCAGGGGCAGCCGTTTTAACGAAGGGCCTGTTATTGAGCGAAGTCGTTTGCTATAATGACGCTGTTTTCTGAAGACAAGGAGTGCGTGTGCGCTCTGAATCCAAGGAAGGGGAACGCATGAACGAATCGGCTATCGGTGATATTCGTAAGTTTTCCGGCGCCGCGGATTATACGCGCCGGATGATCCGCCCGGAGCAAATCGGGCCCTATCTGAGCGGCGGCACGCACTTCATCGACACTGCGGCGATCGGATACGCGTTGGCGGCCGCCGCTGCACATCGGAATGACCGCGGACGCGTGCGTGACATTCTGGCCAAGTCGTCGGCCATCGAGACCCTGCTTCCGGAAGAAACCGCCGTGCTGCTGCATGTGACCGATCCGGATCTGCGGGCCGAGATGGAGGAGACCGCCTTCCGCGTGAAGACCGCGGTTTACGACAACCGGATCGTGACCTTCGCGCCGCTCTACATGAGCAACCTCTGCGTCAACCGCTGCGCCTACTGCGGCTTCCAGGCGGGCAACCTCAGCCAGATGCGGCGGACGCTGAGCATGGACGAGGTGCGCCAGGAGATCGACGTGCTCGCCGGACGCCTCGGACATAAGCGGCTGATCGCGGTCTATGGCGAGCATCCGAACACCTCCACCGCGTACATCGCCGAAACCATCCGCACCGTCTATGCGCGGGAGATCAAATCCCGGACCGGGGCCACGCTCGGCATTCGGCGCGTGAACGTGAACGCGGCGCCGCTGCCGGTTGAGGATCTGCGGGTCCTGAAAGGTGTGGGCATCGGCACCTATCAGGTCTTTCAGGAGACCTACCACCGGCCGACGTATGAGCGGTTGCATCCTGCGGGAACGGTGAAGGGGAACTACGACTGGCGCACGACCTGCATGCACCGGGCACTGGAGGCGGGGGTTGACGATGTCGGCCTGGGCGCATTGTTCGGCCTGTACGACTGGCGCTTCGAGGTTCTGGCACTGGTCTGCCATGCCCGCGATCTGGAGCGGCGGTTCAATATCGGCCCTCACACCATCTCGTTCCCGCGCCTCGAACCCGCCAGCGGAACCGATGTGCCGACCGAATCGCCGTACCTCGTGAACGACGACGATTTCCAGAAGATTGTCACCGTCACCCGACTGTCGGTGCCGTACACCGGAATGATCGTGACCTGTCGCGAGTGCAAGACGGTGCGCGACCGCGCCGTGCTCCGAGGGGGAGCCACGCAGATGGATGCCAGCAGCAACATTGCAATCGGCGGCTACAGCGAGTTTGCGAGCGAGACTCAGCAGGTGATCGACCGGCAGCAGTTTGTCTTGGCCGACATCCGGACGCTCGACGAGCTGATTCGCGACCTGGCGGGGATGGGCATCATCACCTCGTTCTGCACGGCGGGCTACCGGTGCGGCCGCACGGGCGGCTGCATCATGGACGCGCTCAAGACGGGCAAGGAGGGCAAGTTTTGCAAGATCAACGCCGTGCTCACGTTCCGCGAGTGGTTGGAGGATTTCGCCTCGCCCGAGACGCGCGCGATCTGCGAACCGGTGCTGCAGCGCGAGCTGCGCGAGGTCGAAACGAACCTGCCCAAGTTCTATCCGTCGTTCAAGGACGCCTACGACCGGATTGTGGCCGGCGAACGCGATCTGTTTTTCTGAACGCCGGCTACGCCCGGAACAGCGCTCCCATTTTGCGTCCGAGCAGAAGGCTGCTGCCGATGATCGCCACGCCCAGAAAGCCCATCGCCCACACCCCGAGGGCGGCGGCCAGGTAGCGCCCGATGCCGATGAGCTGGAATAGCTCGAAGATTGTCTTGGTGATGGGATAATAGTCGATCTTCTGAGCCAAAATCAGGCTGTCGCTCACCTCCAGCATGCTGAAGGCAAAGGCCAGCAGCGCGCCGGCGATCAGGTTGGCGGCGATCAGCGGCACCGTGATCCGCCGCAGGACTTTTAGCGGCGGCGCGCCAAGGTTGGCCGCCGCCTCTTCCAACGTCACAGACGTCTGTTGCAGCCCCGCCACGGCCGCGCGCACCATGAAGGGGAGCCGCCGGACCGCGTAAGCGATCACCAGAAACAGCGTGGGATTCTCCCGCACGTCCACCAGCGCCGCCCATGCGGGCCGCGCGTGGAACCACGGCAGATTGCACAGGCGGGTGCTCAACGCCAGAAAGCCGAACGCCATCACCAGGCCGGGCACGGCCAGGGGGATCATCGCCGCTGCGTCGAGCAGACCCCGGACCGGCAGGGTGGAGCGGACGACCACCCACGCGACCGCGACGCCCAGAATCACGTTGAGCACGACGGCCAGCGAGGAGAAAGCCAGGCTGTTGCGGATCGCGTCCAGGGTCATGCCGTGCCCCAGCGCCTCGGTGTAATGAGCGGCCGTCAGCGCCTCGGGAATGACCTGCCGGTACCACGCACCCGGCGCGCTGAAGCTGGTCAATACCACGCCGGCATGGGGCAGCAACGCCACCAGCGCCACCGCCAGAAAGGGCAGGGCTGTCATCAAACCGCGTCCGCCCGCCCGCCTGATCTGCGTGCGCGAGACGGACGACTTGGCGGTCATGGCGTACGCCTGGCGTCCGAAGAGGGCGCGGCTTGCGGCATAGAGTAGCACGCTGGTCGTGAGCACCACCGTCACCAGCGCAAAGGGGAACGGACTTGAACTCACCTCTTTCAGCGCGTCATACACCTGGACCGCCGAGCAGCGGGTGTAGTTGAGCATCAGGGGTGTTCCCAGCTCGGTGAAGCTGGCGATAAACACCAGCGTGGCACCGGCGAACAGGCCTGGCAGTATCAGCGGCAGCGTGATGCGCCGGAAGGCTCGGAATCCGTGGCATCCGAGGTTTGCGGCGGCCTCCTCCATCGCCGGGTCGACATTGGCCAGCGCGGCCGAGGCGTTCAGAAAAAGGATCGGATAGAGCGCCAGCGCCTGCAGGAGGACCACACCGGCGTATCGGGACTGTCCGAGCCAGTCCACCGGCCCAAGCCCCAGCAGCGCGTTCAGCGCGCCGTAGGGGCCGAGGATCTGGGTTAGACCGATCGCGCCGACGAACGGGGGGAGGATCAACGGCACCAGGATTAGCGCGCCCAACAGCCCTTTGCCTGGAAAGTCAAAGCGGTTCGCGAGCCAGGCCAGCGGCAGAGCGATACCGAACGCCAGGAGTGTTGTGCCGACGGCGATTCCAAAGCTGTTCAGCAAGCCCTCGGCGTAGATCGGATTGCGGAAGACGTCGGCGACATAGCGCCCCGTCCATCCATCCTCCGTCTGAAAGCCGCCCACCACCACGATTCCGACCGGCAGTACCAAGGTCACCAGAAAGATCGCAGCCAGGACGCCAAACAGAATCCAAGCCGTTTGATTTCGCATCATGTCTGGGTACCCGTTTCTCTTTTTCGCAGTGAGTGCGCGCGACCGGGATAAAGCGTAGTCAGATTTACGCGCTGCGGCAAGCCGGAAAGAGAAGACGTGAAGAGAAGGGATGTGATGCGACGGGCCACCGGATGACCGGAGAGGAATGGGTGACGTCTGTGTACGTCAACGGCGTCGAAATGCCCGAGGGGAAGGACGACGTCCTTCCCCTCGGGGGATCGGCTTCGCGCCGTTTATCACAGACCGATGCGTTTTTTCAAACCGGCGAGCTGTGTCTTCATCCGGGCTGGCAGCCTGGCTCCGGCCGAGTTGAGATAGTCCTCGATCTCCGGCACCTCGCCCTTCCAGCCGTCCACGTCGATACGCAGCAGCTCGGCGACCTCGGCCTGGCTGATCTTCAGCCCGCCGACGTCCAGGTCGGCCGCTTTCGGCACATAGCCGATGGGCGTTTCCACTGCACCGACCTTGCCTTCGATGCGCTCGCACATCCATTTCAGGACGCGGATGTTCTCGCCGAAGCCCGGCCATAGCCACTTGCCGTCGGCTGACTTGCGGAACCAGTTCGCATAGAAAATCTTCGGCGCTTTGGCTCCGAGTTTTTCGCCCATGTTGAACCAGTGCTGCCAGTAGTCGCCGATGTTGTAGCCGCAGAAGGGGAGCATGGCCATCGGATCGCGACGGATGGCCTTCTTGGCATCCAGCGCCGCTGCCGTGGCTTCAGAGGCGGACGTGGCACCCATGTAGACGCCGTGGTCCCAGTCGAAGGCTTGGCTGACCAGGGGCACCAGCTTGGAGCGCCGGCCGCCGAAGATGAAGATGTCGATCGGCACGCCGTTGGGGTCTTCCCAGTCGGGGCAGATGACCGGGCACTGCTTCGCCGGGGCGGTGAAACGGGCGTTGGGATGGGCGCCCAATACAGGCTTGCCATCGGCGTCCTTCTTGTCCGGCGTCCAGTCGTTGCCCTTCCAGTCGATGCCGTGCTTGCACTCCTTCGCCATGCCCTCCCACCAGATGTCGCCGTCATCGGTCAGCACGCAGTTGGTGAAGATGGAGTTGGTCTTGATGCTCTCCATGGCCATCGGGTTGGAGTCGTAGCTCGTACCCGGACACACGCCGAAGAACCCCGATTCGGGATTGATGGCGTGCAGGCGGCCGTCGGGCCGGATCTTCATCCAGGCGATGTCGTCGCCGATGCACTCGCATTTCCAGCCGGGGATGGAGGGCTGGAGCATGGCGAGGTTGGTCTTGCCGCAGGCGCTGGGGAAGGCGGCGGCGATGTGGAAGCGCTTCCCCTGCGGGTTGGTCAGGCGCAGGATGAGCATGTGCTCGGCCATCCACCCCTCGCGGCGGGCCATGGTGGAGGCGATGCGCAGGGCCAGGCATTTCTTGCCGAGAAGGGCATTGCCGCCGTAACCGGAGCCGAAGGACCAGATCAGGTTCTCTTCGGGGAAGTGGGCGATGTATTTCTTCTCGATGGGGGCGCAGGGCCACGTGACGTCCTTCTGGCCGGGTTCGAGCGGCGCGCCGACGGAGTGCAGGCAAGGGATAAACTCGCCCTTTTCGCCAAGCGCTTCGATGACCTTGTCGCCCACGCGCGTCATGATGTGCATGTTCACCACGACATAGGGCGACTCTGTGAGTTCGATGCCGATCTTCGAGATGGGCGAACCAATGGGGCCCATGCTGAAGGGGATCACGTACATCGTCCGGCCCTTCATGCAGCCTTTATAGAGTTTGCGCATGGTCTCTTTCAGTCCGACCGGATCGATCCAGTTGTTGGTCGGACCGGCTTCGTCCTGAGTCACGGACGCGATGTAAGTCCGATCCTCAACGCGCGCCACGTCACTGGGGTGGCTGCGGAACAGATAGCTGTTCGGCCTTTTCTTCAGCGGGGTTGCCGCGCCTGCGTCCACCATGATCTTGATCATGGCGTCGTATTCCGCCTGCGAGCCGTCGCACCAGACGACCTTGTCCGGCGTGACCATTTCCTGAACTTCTTTGACCCATTTGACCAGCTTCTCGTTCTTACATGTGAGTGCCATCTGTGTTCCTCCCTTTCGTTTTACCGACCGGTCGGCCCAATAGTGGAAAACAAAAAGACCGGCACGGAGTCCAATTGGTTACCCCATACCGGCCTGTTTGCACCTGACGGGCCGTCCCGCCTTGAGCTCTCCTGCCTCTGTTGTCGGGTGACCTTATAGCACAAGATCCCCCACACAGGCAAGCATGAATTTTTGGCATGGGTCATGGCCATGCATCCCTACGGGCGGCTTGACGGGCAACCCGTTACCTGAAATAATGGCTTCCACCTTCACCGACTGCCCGCACACCGCACAGGCCGCAAGGTGGGGGTGTGTCCGAAGTGTAACCAAAAAGTGGCGAGAATCCCAATAAAAACGGGTTTTTTTGAGGTGGCGCCCCTGGGGTGACTCGAACACCCGACCCGCGGATTAGAAATCCGCTGCTCTGTCCAGCTGAGCTACAGGGGCATGACGAGAAGACAGAATAGCCAAAAACGGCGTGGTGTGGAAGTCCTGTTTCAGAAGAGTCAGCCGTTCAGTGTGTGCAAATGAATCTGTAGCGGGATTCAATCGGGGTGACCAGAACACGGGGAGTGTGTCGCGTATGGGAGTTGTGAGCATGACCGGCTTTGGCCGGGGGGAATCCGCCGCCAACGGGCTCCGGGCGGTTGTCGAGATGAGTTCGGTCAATCGCAAGCAGTTCGATTGCCAGACCACGCTGCCACGGTCGCTTGCCGGGTTCGATGCGCGTGTGCAGACTGCGGTCAAGACCGCAGTCTGTCGCGGCCATGTCAAGACCGTGATCACGCTGGTTGCTGAAGCGGCTTCTGCGGACGCCGCATGCATCGACCTAGCCAAATGGGGGGCGCGGGTCGCCGCCGTGCGTGCGGCCGCCATGGCGTTGGGACTCCCCGACGATCTCTCCGCCTCCAGCCTCCTGAACAGCTCTGATTGTGTGGCTGCGACGGAGCGGACGATCAGCGCCGATGAAGCGTGGGCGGTCATCGAGCCTGCCTTGGGCCGGGCGCTGGATCAACTGGTTGAGATGCGCCGCCGCGAGGGCGATGCGATTCGAGCCGACATCTGCGCCCGCTTTGCCGGCCTCAGGGGCGTCGCTGCGGAGATCGCCGCGCGCGCGCCCGAGATTCCCAGACAGTACCGCGACACGCTGCGCATACGGATCAATGACCTCCTCGCAATACAGGGGCAGCTGATCGACGAACAGATCCTCGCCCGCGAGGTCGCGCTCTTCGCCGACCGGTGCGACATTAGCGAGGAACTGAACCGGCTCGCCAGCCATTTTGACCAGGCCGACGGCTTCCTGGCCGGCAGCGAACCCTGCGGCCGGACGCTCGACTTTCTGTGTCAGGAGATTTTCCGAGAGATCAACACGGTCGGTTCCAAGGCCAACGATGCAGCCATTACCCGGGCCGTCATTGCCTTTAAAACAAGTCTTGAAGCCGTGCGCGAGCAGGTTCAAAACATCGAATGAGAGCGAGCATGATAGCCATCATTGATTACCGGGCCGGCAACCTCACCAGCGTCAAGCTGGCCTTTGATGCCTTGGGCACGGAGTCGGTTGTGACTTCCGATCCCGCAGTTATCCGCTCGTGCGCGCGGGTCGTTTTTCCGGGCGTCGGTGCTGCGGGTTCGGCGATGCGCAACCTTGCCGACCTCAACCTGATCACCGTTCTGCGCGAGGTCATCGCCGCCGGGACGCCCTTCCTGGGGATCTGCGTCGGCACGCAGGTCCTGTTTGATTTTTCGGAGGAAGACGGCGGCACGGACGCGCTTGGGCTTCTGCCCGGCCGCGTGCGGCTTTTCAAGCCCGCCGACAGCCGTGACAAGGTTCCGCACATGGGCTGGAACCAGGTGCGAATCGTCCGCCCCCACCCGCTGCTCGCGGGTGTCGCCGACAACACCGACTTCTATTTTGTTCACAGCTACTATCCCGATCCATCCGATCCGGCCGTGACCATCGGGGTCACCGACTATGCGGGCGTTGCCTTTGCCGCCATGGTCGGCCGCGGCAATCTGGTGGCGACGCAGTTCCACGTTGAAAAGTCGGGGCGTCCCGGCCTGCGCATGCTGAAAAATTTCTCAACGTGGAATGGAACCGACCGCTGAACACGGCACACCCGTAATCGAGGCCACCCATGCTCACTCGCCGCATTATTCCCTGTCTGGACGTAATCCGCCGCCGCGTCACCAAGGGCGTGAAGTTTCAGAACAATGTCGACCTTGGCGACCCGGTCGAACTCGCCGCCCGTTATTACGAGGAGGGGTGCGATGAGTTGGTGGTGTACGACATAACCGCATCGGCTGAACGTCGGCCCATCGACATTGACATGGTGCGCGAAGTGGCCCGCGCCGTGCGGATACCCTTCGCGGTGGGCGGCGGAATTTCGAGTCTGGAGGACATGTCGCGGGTGTTGCTCGCGGGTGCGGAAAAGGTGTCGGTCAACTCGCTCGCCGTCCACAACCCGGCGGTGATCGCCGAGGGTGCCCGGGCGTTTGGCGCGCAGTGCGTGGTGCTGGGCATGGACCCCGTAGCCAATTTCGACGCCTCCCGCTTTCCCAGCGGCTACGAGGTAACGGTGAGGGGCTTTCGCGAGCGGACCGGCCTGGATGCAGTGGAGTGGGCCCGGCGGGCCGAGGGGCTGGGCGCGGGGGAGATCGTGGTCAACTCGGTTGACGCCGACGGCACCCGGCGGGGGTTCGAGCTGGCGATCACGCGGCGCATCGCCGAGGCGGTGCGCATCCCGGTCATCGCATCCGGAGGCGCGGGGACGCCCGAGCACATCCGCGACGCCTTCCTCATTGCCCGGGCCGACGCCGCGATCATCGCGGGGATGATCCATACCGGCGACACCACCATCGCGGCGATCAAGCGCGCGCTGGCCGGCTACGGCGTGCCGATCCGGCGAACGTTCTGAGCGGCCGCTACAGGTGTCCCGTGCCCCCGAGCAGCTCGACGACCTGTCGTTGCACGTCGCCGATCTGGTCCAGGCGCAGGCGTGGGTCGAGCACCACGAACGAATCGCCCGAGGCGCGATGTTCATAGACACGGAGGATGGTGCTGTCCGCCTGCGGTTTCGCATCGCGCTCGATGAGCTGCTTGCCGCGTTCGAGCATCACCGCCAGCACGTAGATCACGTTCTGCATGGCGGGGTCGCCCATCGTCACCAGCCGGCGCAACAGTGTCTCGGCCGACTCCTTCGTGACCGGCTCTTTCTTCGGCGCCGCCGGGGGCTTCTCGTAGACGCCCTCCCACTCGCTGAACGGCTTCCAGTCGCGACCGCCGGCCTTCCAGCAGCCGGCGCACGCATCCACGCGGTCATACCCCGCTTCCGACTCGCGCAGGGCCGAGATGCAGGGTTGTTTGGCCGCAAACGGCGCGCCGCACAGCAGGCAGGCATGCCCGCGTGATTTGATGTTCCACTCTTGCGCCATGCGTGTCTGCCTATTCGTCCGTATCCGCAGTGGCGTGTTTGGCCGCCTCGGCGATGACCTTCTGGGTGATGTTCGACGGGACGACGTCGTAACGGGTGAAAGCCATCTCAAACGAGCCCTGGCCGCCGGTGATCGATCGGAGCTCTGCGGCGTACTTAAAGATTTCGGCCAGAGGCGCTTCGGCGGTGATGACGTGCATTCCCTTGACCGAGTCGATTCCGAGGACGCGGCCGCGCTTGTGGGTGAGGTCGCCGTTGATCGTGCCGAGGAAGATCTCGGGGATAGTGATGGTGAGGGTCATGATCGGCTCGAGCAGCACGGGGCGCGCCTTGCTCATGGCATCTCGGAAGGCCCGCGATCCGGCAATCTTGAACGCCACTTCGGAGGAGTCCACGTCATGATAGGATCCGTCATAGACGCTGACCTTGACATTCACCACGGTGCAATGCGCCAGAACGCC
Organism: Lentisphaerota bacterium; assembly: GCA_016873675.1. Taxonomy (NCBI): domain Bacteria; kingdom Pseudomonadati; phylum Lentisphaerota; species Lentisphaerota bacterium. The sequence continues at coordinate 11,661 of VGWG01000014.1, forward strand.
CGATAGCATCGCATCGATGAGACCCTTTTGGATGGCGGGGAGGAAGTTGCCGGGAATGGTGCCGCCGACGATATCGTCGATGAACCACTCCTCCTCGTCGGGCCGCTTCGGGCTGACCCGCAGGTAGACCTCGCCATACTGGCCGCGGCCGCCGCTCTGTTTCTTGTGTTTGTAGTGCCCCTCGCCGGTTCCGGCGACCGTTTCGCGGTAGGGGACTTTGGGCATGGAAAGCTCGACTGTGACGTTGGATTGCGATTTCATCAGGCTCACGGCCACATCGATATGGACGTCGCCGAGGCCCTTGACCAGCATCTGTTTGGTTTCGGCGTTTTTTTCGACGAGCAGCGTCGGATCCTGTTCGCACAACCGATGGACTGCGGTGCCCAGTTTATCCTCGTCGGCCTGAGTTTTGGCCTGAATAGCCATGTAGTAGACAGGCGAGGGGAACAGGATCGGAGGGAAGACGCATTTGATGGTCGGCGCGCACAGCGTATGACCGGTCTTGGTCGCCTTAAGCTTAGTCAGGGCGACGATTTCACCGGGCCCGGCCTTTTCGAGAGGGATCTGCTTCTTGCCGACAATGGTGATGAGCGCGCCGACCGATTCCTTGGCGCCGGTGGAGGCGTTAAGCAACTCCATGCGCGGGGTCAGCGTTCCTGAGACAATGCGCACATAACTGAGATGCCCCAGAAAAGGGTCGATCACGGTGCGCCAGACGAGGCCGGTGAACGGCCCGTTGGGATCGGGATCGATGGTGCGGCCCTCGTGGTCCGCAAAGCTGCGGGCGACAGGCGAGGGGAGGAGGCGACAGATGCCGTCCAGCAGTTCCTTCACGCCGACGTCGGTCAGCGCGGAGAGGGCGAAAATCGGATGAAACCCCCCCGAGAGGATGGCATGGTCCAGACCATTGGCGACCTCTTCGGGGCAGAGATCCTGGCCGTCGAGATATTTCTCGAGGAGCGTCTCGTCGGTTTCGGCCGCCTCTTCGATCAGCGCGGTCTTGATGGTTTTAAGTGCGGCGGGGAGTTCCTGCGTGGCGAGGATATCGGTCACGCGCGTCTTGCCATCGGGAACGACCACGGGGATGCAATGGGTTCCGAACGCAGCCTGAATCGAGGAGACCGCCTTTTCAAAGTCGGCATTTTCCTTGTCGATCCCCGTGATCACAAAGCTGCGGGCCATGAGGCCGACCGCTTCGCAGGCCTCCCAGGCGCGGCGGGTGCCGACCTGAACGCCCGCCGTCGCATCGACGGCGATGAGGACGTTGCCGACGGCGCGCACGGCGCCGACGACCTGACCGTGAAAATCGGCAAATCCCGGGCAATCGGTAAACACGAGGCAGAACGTGCCGGTGGGGTTGGTGTAGACACCTTCAAAGTTCGCCGCAAAAATCGAAATCTTCCGGGCTTTCTCCTCATCTGTGAAATCCGACACGCTGGTGCCGTTGGAGACGGATCCGAAGCGATCATTAAGCCCCAGTTTGAAGGCGATGGCGTCGGTGAGCGTGGTTTTACCACTGCCTGAGTGGCCCACGATTGCAAAGTTCCGAATGTTTGCGACGGCAATGTCTTTCATACGAGACGGTTCCCCCTGTCTGTTAAAAGGTTCAGCCTTGACTGTGTCTGGTCCTTCTCCCCAACCACGAGTGGCCGGAGAGACCGGACATCGCTGTCCACACGCCAGCGTGTGTTTTGCGCACAGAACCAACGTGGGTGGTATAATACACGGATCGGGCGATTCGTACACGGAAAAACGAGCCCGACCGTGCCGGGGGTCATGGGAGGTGTTGCCGATCAAGTGAAAGCAGAAAGAATCTGTTGGGGGCAGTGAACGTGTCTACGTCCTCCGCCCGGCGGGAAAACTAACGGAGTATCCCGGCCTGCGGATCGGCCCTGTGCGTGCGCGGCACACCGACACCCCTGCCGCCGCAGAGGGGATGCACGCGCTGTTGAATCGCCTTCCGGTAAAACCGGTTGCCCATGCCGGTGTAGATGACCGGCGTCACCGGGTGCTTCAGGGGCCAGCGCACCACATTCGAAAAGCGCCGGGCGATATTGCCAACCGAATAAAAGCGGGCGAACGATTCCCAGTAAAGGGCTTCCAATTCAGCGGCATCCATGTTCCGCGGTCTGAAGACGGCGTGTGTGCCGTCGTAGAAGGAGTAGTCCCGGTGCAGGATGCGCCCCTCCTGATCAAGCTGTGCGTGAAGCTGGGTGCCTGGGATTGGTGTCAGAATAAACAGGGTCATCAGATGCACCTTCAGCGCGATGGCGATATCCGTGGTCTCCCGGATGGTCTGTGGCGTGTCGGTATCAAAGCCCACGATCAGGCTGACGTTCAGGTCGATCCCGGCGGAACGAAAGGCGGCCAGCATCTTGCCGAAATCCTTGCCGACATTGTGCCGCTTGCCCACCGAGTTGAGGCTGTTGGCGTGAAAACTCTCCACTCCCACGAAGGCGTTGATGCACCCCGACTGCCGGGCGAGATCGAGCAGCTCAGGGTCGGCTGCAGCGAGCGAGCTGAACTGGCCAATCCAGCGGTTCTTCAGCGGGATCATCGCCCGGAACAGCTCCTTGGCGCGCGTCCGATCGGCGGCGATGTTGTCATCGACCAGAAAGAAATAGGCGCCGGGATAGTGGCGCATCTCGGCGATCACGTGTTCGATCGGCCGGAAGCGCATCGTGCGGCCGAAATACCGGGTCACGGAACAAAAGGCGCACCCGTGCGGACATCCGCGCGAGGTCTCGATGGGGATGCGAGGCAGGGCGCTTGTTGAAATGGCGCGACCGGGGCGGACAAACGACGAGGTTCTGAGCAGATCGAAGCGCGGAACGGGAAGGTGATCCATGGAGCAGAATGCGGGCGCCTGATAGCGGTGCTGCAGGCGGCCTGCGGCGAAGTCGTCCAGGACGCCGCCCCAGACGGTCTCGGCTTCGCCGATGACGAGGCTGTCCACATGCGGCAGCACGAGCTCCGGCACAGCGCTCGCGCCGACGCCGCCCATGATCACCTTCACCCCGCGTGACCGGAAGCAATCGGCGATCTGGATCGCCCGTGGCACCTGCGAAATGAGCGTTGTGATGCCAACGAGATCCACCTGCGCATCGTAGTCGATCGCATCGATGCTGTCATCCGTGATGACGGTGTCGAAGTTTTCCGGCGTCAAGGCGGCCAGGTAGGGGAGGGCACGCGTCGGGGTGAGTGCTTTTTCAAGTTTACGGGGCTCGCCGTTCACCAGTTCGGCGGGCTTGATCAACTGCAGTCTGTAGGATTTCATCGGCTTTGATTCTCCCGAGCGCGCGTCCAGTGGGTCGCCTCAGAATAGACCATGTGTTTCAAACCTTAGCAGAAGGGGTTGGATGCGTCAAGATGCGGATACCCGTGATCCATCCTGACAGAAGATCGTTTGACAGTGGCGATAGAATAAGCGATGATCTAAAAACAGTCGCTTCCGAGCACAGGGAACGGTCCTGTGTACTGTTGACAGCTTCCGGAACGGTCTGCGCGAACGCGGCGGCGACGGGACGACACGCACGAAAGAGACGAGGATGAGTGACACAGAAACAAATTCGGCGGGTGAGAAAGCGGGCCGGCCGTCCCGGTATGTTGTGCTCCTGTTCCACGGCGTGACGATGCTGGTCGCCCTCGTGGTGCTGCTCCCGGTGGCTCTGTTTCCGGTCACACCCGGGTTTCCGGGAAAGGTTGCGGGCGTGATCCTTTTCGTCGCGGTGTGCGCGGAGCGCATCTGGGCCATGTACGTGAGGCAGGGGCTTGCGCGCGTCCGGGATGGAGCGGGGCGGGACTGGACGGCGATTGCCGTAGGCTATGCGTACCCGCTGACGCTGGGCGGCGCGATTGCCGAGTTTCTGCTGCGGCAGCATGCGCCGCCTTCCGGTCTCTTCGCGACCGGCCTGGCGGTTTACGCGACGGGTGTGGCGTGGCGGTATTGGGCATTCCGAGTGTTGCGGCATCAGTGGCATGTGGATGTCTCGGATACCGACGGCGAACGACATCTGGTGCGCGAGGGCCCCTACCGGCTCATGCGGCATCCGCTCTATTTCGGCGCCTGTCTGGAGATCGTCGGGATACCGCTGTTCCTGGGCGCGTGGGGCGCCCTGCTGTTCGGCGTGCTGGTCTTCATGCCGCTGGAGGTGGCGCGCGGATATTACGAGGAACGCTTCCTGCGCGAACTGTTCGGCGCGGACTACCGGCGGTATGCGGACGACGTCTGGGCATTCTTCCCGTGGCCCGTCAGGCGGCGCCGTCGGCCTTGACCGGCGCGGATCGGGGGAGCGTCAAGGTGAACGTCGATCCTTGGTTGACGGCGCTTTCCACCGTCAGCGTGCCGTTGTGCGCCTGGGCGACTTTCTGCGCGATGAACAACCCCAGCCCCATGCCGCCCAGGGCGTGGCGGGTGGTGAAGTTCGCCGTGAAGATGTGCTTCAGGTTCTGCTCGGAAATGCCGCATCCGTTGTCCGCCACGCTGACGCGGACGGAGGTGTCGAGGATTTCCGATCGGACGCGGATCAGCCTGTTGTCGGGCCGCAGAGCGTGGATCGCATTGGTGATGAGATTGGCCAGCACGCGTGCGAGTTGCACGCGGTCGCCGGTGATTGGGATGTCGGCGCCCGAGGTCTCGCACGCAATCTGGGCGTGGGCGGCGTCCGCAGCGGGCCGCACGTTTTCGACGCAGGTGCCGACGAACTCGTGGAAAAGGAACGAAGCCTGCTGGGGGGGGGTCTGGCGGATCAGGCGCTGCCAGGAGTCGAGCATGTCGACGCACTGCTGCATCGCGTTTTCGAGCATGTCCAGATAGCGTCCGGTTTCCGGCTGAGCGTCGGGCTGCCCTTGCTGCAACCCTTCGAACTCCAGCCGCAGCAGGCTTGAGGATCCGCTGGCCACGGTGAGGGTGTTGCGCAAGTCATGGACAAACTCTGCGGAGGCCTGCCCCAATTCGGCCAGCCAGCCCTTGTCCTGGAGTTCGCGGATGCGCCGCTCCAAGGCGTCCGCATCACCCAGAAGCTTGCCGCGTTTACGGCGCAGCCGGGTCTGTTCGACATGGCGCTGAACGGTGAGACGCATTTCCGGCGCGTCAAAAGGTTTCTCCATGTAGTCGCTGGCTTCGTGGCGGATTGCTTCCTGCGCTGTGCCGAGGGCGGCGAAGCCGGTGAGCAGGATCACGGCCAGATCCGAATCCAGCTTGCGGATTTCGCGAAGCCCTTCGATCCCGTTGCAGCCAGGCATGCGGATGTCCATGATCACGGTATCCGGCGTATGTTCGCGCAGGAGAGCCAGACCGCGTTCGACCGAGTCCGCGCACAACACGCGGTAGTCGTTCTTAAGCAGGAAGCGGAGGCTTTCGCGCGGTCCGAGCTCGTCATCAATCACAAGGATGGTCGGCCGCGCGTCATTATTCTGGACAGGTTCGCCGTGCTTCATGTGGGCCTCTTAGTTTACATCCACCCAAAAGTACGCAACAGAAACGGTCAGCGTCAAGCATACCAGTTTCCGGATGGGAGGTCAAAAGGCATACGTGTAGGTCAATGCGGCCAGATGGCCTTCAAAGTCATAGGTGCCCTGCCGATAAAGCGGATTCTGATTGTCACCGACCCGGCGCGTATTGAAAAGGCCGATGGCGTAGGCGATGTCAATGGCATGGCGGCCGGTCTGGTAGCCGAGGCCGACGCTGACGACCGACTGATCGACGTCCAGGGCCATCGGCGCGAATGTCCGGTTCGGTATCGGGCTTTGGAGGTGGAGGTAGCCCGCCCGCAGCGTCCAGTCGGGAACGAAGCGCCAGTCGGCGCCCACGCCGAACGTCCAGGTGTCGTTCCAGTTTTGCGGGGTGTTGGCGAGGCCCAGCATGCCCGCCAGAGGATTATTGCCGCTGGCGTCGATCACCATCGTCTTGAAACGCGAGAACTGCAGCCACTCGGCGTTCGCCTCGACACGCAGGGTGTCTGTGAGGCGCACGCCATAACCGAGTGCCACGATGGTCGGGTATTTGAACGTGGTTTCGATATCGCTCGTGGGAACCGACGGTAGAGGGAAGGGGATGCCGGCTGTCTTCATTTCGCCGCTGAATTTCAGGTCGAACGGCGAGCGGCAGGTCAGGGCGAGGCGCTGGCCGGGCGTGATGCGCCAGGTGATGCCCGCATTGGCGCCTGCGGCGAGGCCGTCCGCCTCGGCGGTGATGCGGCTGCCGGGGCTGAACGGGAGCAACTGGCGCAATTGGAGGCGCCCGTAGTACACGTCGAGCCCGGCGCCGATCGAGACCGATTCGGAGACGCGCCAGGCGAGGGCGGGCGAGATGTCCATCACGGACATTCTGCTGAATACGGGCGCCGCGTAACGGAACACGCCGTCGGTGTCCCACCGGGTCTGACGTCCGAAGGGGACGTGGACGCCGAACCCCAGCGTCAGATCGCTGCCTTCGGGCAGCGGCCAGGCGATGGCGAAGGCGGGCAGGAGGCTCCATGGCGACCCCGTGTCGGTTCGTCCGAGTTGACCCACGTAGTCGGCGTGGCTGTAGCCGAGCAGGGACGATATCTGGACCTGGCGTGACGCGACCTCGGTCAGATTGGCCGGGTTGAGAAAGACCGCCGAGGCATCGTCAACCCAGACGATGTGTTTTCCCGATTTGCCGAGCGCCGCCGCCGTGTCGGGCGGATTCCTGAAACCATCCGCCAGAATATTCAGAACCCCAAGCCCCATCAGGGCCAGCGCCAAATGAAAAACAGAATGCCGTTTCATCAAGACCATCCTCCAGTCGCTTTGCGTGTTAGGAACATTTCTGCACGGGATCACTAAGGAACATGTCTACAGCACCATTCGTGCCACCGCCATCAGCAGGCCGGGTGGCCCGGGAAAACGCATCTCAATGATGCCAATACGCCATCAGAAGGACCTCTTCGTTGGTTCTGTAAGCGCCGTATTCAGAAGCCAATCTTCAGAATTCAGAATGCGTCATTATCACACTTCGCGAAGTGTGATAAAGGCGCACGCTGTGTTCAATAATGTACGCGATGGGTCTTGTCACTAGAACAAACATCAATCGCGTACAATATTGTACTGGACATTCCACTCGGTTTGGTGCGAAACTACGGGCATCAATACATGAGGAATGTCTATTCCAATGATGATCGGCGTGCTGTTGTCACCGGAATCGGAGTGGTGGCGGCCAATGGCATCGGCGTCGACGCATTCTGGCAAACACTCATCGATGGACAATCAGGGGTCGGCCCCATCACATTGTTCGATGCCTCTGCCTTGCCCATTCGTATCGCGGCTGAGGTGAAGGGGTTTGACCCTGACATCCATTTACCGACGGGTATTAAGTGGAAGCGTATTCCACGACAAGCGCATTTTGCTTTGGCGGCTTTGGACATGGCGTTGGCAGACGCCGGACTAAGTGCTGGAAGTCTGACGAAGTCCAGGCGTCAGGTGAACGTGTTCATTGGGGTCAGCACAAGTGCAATCGAGGTGGTCGAAGGGGCGGCGCACAATGTGTACAAGGGAAGTCCGAACCACGTGCGCCCCTGGGTGGTTTGGGCCACACAACCCCATTGCGTCGCCACGACATTGGCGGAATATATTGGCACACAAGTTTCGTACCAGACCGTGGCGGCAGCGTGCAAAGCCGGATCGGATGCGGTCTTGGACGCAGCCGAGGCGATTCGCACGGGGCGAACAGACATTGCGATCGCCGGCGGCACGGATGCGTCGATTTGCGCGACCACCTGTGCCGCGTTCTGCACGAGCAAGATGCTCTCCTGTCGCAACGGGGATCCCCAGCGCGCCAGCCGGCCTTTTGATCGTGATCGTGACGGGGGTGTGTTAGGGGAGGGGTCAGGCATCCTGGTGCTGGAGAGTTTGGCCCACGCACGTGCCCGTGGCGCACGGATGAGGCTGGAGATCTGCGGCGGGGCATCGTATGCCGACGCGTTCGGCACGCCAGCGGCTGAAGGTCTGGGGGTGTGCATGTCTCTGGCCATGGCCAATGCGCGGATCGATAGCGGGGCGATTGATTACGTCTGTGCGCACGGGCCGAGCGATATCGGGATTGATCGCGTGGAAACAGCCATGATCCGCAACGTGCTGGGATCCCGCGCCTATCGCATTCCGGTTTCATCCATCAAGGGCGTCACCGGCAACCCGCTGGCGTCGGCCGGTCCGCTGGAGATCATTGCCTGCGCGCTGGCGATGCGCGACAATCGGGTCCCGCCGACGGCGAATTACACGACGCCCGACCCGGCCTGCGATCTCGACTACGTGCCCCAGGCGCGGCGGATGCGGATTGAACACGCGCTGATCAACGTCCACGGCATGGGCGGTGGCAACACCACGCTCGTGGTGCGGAGGCCGCCGCCATGACGAACCTGTTCATCATCGGGCTCCCTGTTGTGATCACGATCAACCTGCTGCTCGGCATGATCGTGTTTCTGACGAATATGGGCCGGCTGGCCAACCGCGTTTTCGTCCTTCTCTCTTTGGTGTTCGCCCTCTGGCTGGCCTGTCAGTACTTTGGGTCGATAGCAGTGAGCGAGGCGTGGCTGGAGTTTTGGATCCGCCAGGCCTGCGCCACCAGCGTGTTGATCCCCTTGTTATTCCATCTGCTGCGGGCTGCCGCTGTGCAGCCCTCGACGACGCTCGCCAGCCTGCTGCGCCGTGCGTGGCCGTGGGCGGCGGCGGTGGTTGGCGCCGCCGTTCTGTCTCAGACCCGCTTCTTCCTGGTTGGCGCCCGTTTGTCGATCGGAGGGAACGCGATCGGAGAGCCGCTCTACGGGCCGGGGTTCACCCTGTTTGTCGCCTTCTGGCTGGTCGCCGTGGTGGCTTTGGTCTGGAGTTTCTTCCGGGCGCTGGCTCGGGCGGAAGGCGTCTACCGGATGGAAATGCAGATCATGGCGTATGGATCGCTGTTCTCGTTTGTTCCTGGCGTCGTCCTGGTGCTGCTGATCCCCCTGTTCACCGAATCGTCGCAAAGTGCGCGATTCACGCCCATCACGGTGGTTATCTGGCACAGCGCGATGGCCTACGGAATCGCCACCCGCCACATCATGGGCGTGGGCGAATTCTTGCGGCGCGGGATTATCTGGTCGCTGGTGGCGTGTGCCTTGGCGATCATGTATTACGCGGTGTTCCGCCTGGTCATGCGACTTCCCTCTTATGGAGCCGATGAGTTGCAGCATCACATGGCCCATGTGTGCGCCGGCATCGTCATCGCGCTGAGTCTCGCGCCGGCGAATGCGTTTCTTCGGAGCCGGGCCGATTATCTGTTCGAGAAAGACCACGATGCGTTGTCCCAACTGGTTCGCAGGGGGGGCGATCTGGCCCGCTCCATTACCACGGTTGACGCGCTGTGCACCGATTTCAGCCGGTTGCTGCAGCACGCGCTCGGCGTCTCCCGGATGCAGGTGTACCTCCAGGACGGTTCGCGCTTCGTGCCGCATCCGGTCCCGGGAGAGGAAGCGGCGGAGCCTGTCGGGGAGGCCGATCCGCTGGTGCAGGCCTTGCGGGCGGAGCGTTACCCCTTGATCCGCGACGTGTTACGGCGCGGCGGCAACACGCCACTGGAGGTGCGGGCCGAACGCGTGCTGGCCCGGCTGGACGTCGAGGTGGCGGTCGCGCTCAAATCCAAGAACGGCCTGGCGGGCTTTCTTCTCCTTGGCCGTCGTGCGAACGGCCGGGTTTTCGGCCAGCGCGAAGAGGATGCGCTGGCGTTTCTCGGGGATCAGTTGGGTTTTGCGATCGAGAACGCCACGCTCTATACGCGGCTCCAGGACGCGCGCCTCTACAACGAGGTGCTGCTCGACAATCTGGTGACCGGCGTCGTCGCCGTCGGCGCCGACGGGCATGTCACCGTCTGCAACCGCGAGGCGCAACGCATCCTGCGCCTAGCCCCGGACGGGGAGGTCATCGGCAGATCCGCCGCTGACGTTCTGCCCGAGCCGGTCTGGAACGATTTGCGCGCCTGCCTTTTTTTGGGCCGGGGTGTGCGCGATCAGGATATGCGGCTGTATCCGCAGTCGCCCCGCGAGCAGGCGGTTCGTCTCTCCACCGCCGTTTTCGGCGGCAACGCCGGAGCCTCGACGGGCGCGCTGCTGGTCATTCAGGACACCTCCGCCATTCGGAAGCTGGAGGAGCAGATCCGGCGCAGCGACCGGCTGGCGAGCATCGGAACGATGGCGGCCGGCATGGCTCACGAGATCAAAAATCCGCTCGTCGGCCTCAAGACGTTCATCCAACTCCTGCCTGACCATTACGAGGATCCGGATTTCCGCAACACCTTCGTGCCGCTGCTCGGCAACGAGGTCGAACGAATCAACGCGATCGTCTCGCAGCTCCTCAATTTCTCCCGGCCGGTCAAGCCGACGTTGAATCCGCTCGCACTCCACGCCACGCTCGATGCCGCACGCACGCTGGTCGCGCAGCAGATCAAGGCGCGCGGACTGGTCTTCGAACGCCACTATGAAGCGGAGAACGACCGTCTGCTGGGCGATCAGGGGCTGCTGAGTCAGTTGTTCATCAATTTGTTCTTAAATGGCATGGACGCGATGGAGCCCGGCGGCACGCTGACGGTGACCACACAGGCCGTCAGAAGGCCCGATCCGCGTTGGGCTCACGCCGGGACACCGGCGGAAGCGTGGATCGAGGTGCGGGTGCAGGACACCGGCCGCGGCATTTCGCCGGAGGACAAGCCGCAGATTTTTGATCCGTTCTTCACGACCAAGGCCACCGGTACCGGTCTGGGTCTGTCGGTCGCCCACGGAATCGTGATCGAACACCGGGGCATGATCGACGTGGAGAGCATTCCTGGTGCGGGCGCCTGCTTCCGCGTGCTGCTGCCCCTGCTTGCCGGTGGAGACCCCATCGGCGATACTGAATCGAAAGGAGAGGCATGACAACACCCGCCCCCGTGTGCTTGCTGCTCACGCTCGCCCCGGATCTGGCCGATCGCCTCGCTCGATCCGCCGGCGGATTGGCCGATATTCTCGCCGTGTCGGACCGTTCCGAGCTGGCGCGCGCGGAACAGCGGCTCGGTCCGACGGTGCGGGTGCTCGATCTGAGGCACCCCGATACTGAGGCGGTGCTTGCTGCCGCCTCTGCGGAATCACGCGGATGCATGATCGCCATCGGCCTGCCCGAGTCCGAGGCTTTCCTGGCCGGTCGCGATGCCGACCTCTTTGCCGTGGAGCCGCTCGACGTCCCCGCAGCCCAGTTCCGGAGAACCGTGCGCCACGCCATCCTCCTGCATCAGGCCCGCGAGGATCTGGCCCTGGAGCGGCGCCCGCGCGCCGCCCGTGCGCCGGATCCGCATCCGGCCGCCGCCGAACCGACGATCAACCTCGCGCCGCTCCATGAATTGTGGCGCGCCTCGCGCCATTTCCGCGATCCTCAGAAGCTGCTGGAACAATTGGCCGAAGGCATTGCCGCCGTCGGCCGATTCGCCCGGGTGGGCGTTGTGGTCCGGCTCGACGAAGACTCGTCCTATCGGCTGCGGGCGGGCATCCGCTGCCCGGATGGATCCGACACGCTTGTGTTGGATCCCGCAGATCCGCTGGTGCGATGGCTGGATCGTCAGGCGCATCTGGTCTGCCGTGCCAACCTCGACCATGTCGCCGACCTGCGCGACCAGCAGATGCTGCGGCGAGCGCTGGACAGCGCCGGCGCGGAGGTGATTGTGCCGCTGATCGGCAAGCGGGGGCTGCTGGGCTGGATCGCGGTCGGCCACCGCGCCACCGGCATCCCGTTTGCGTCACACGATCTCTCAGATCTGGCCGTCATCGGCGAGCAGGTCGCCACCCTGCTTGAAAACGCGTTGCTGGTCGAGGAACTGGCCGTCCAGAAAACGCTGGCCGAAAACCTGCTGGAAGCTCTTCCCGTGGGCATTCTGGCCGTTGCCGGGGACGGAACGGTGCGCTGGTTCAACCGTGAGGCGGAGCACCTGCTGGGCGTGACCGCTGCGGAAACGGTCAACCGCCCCGTGGAGCAATCGGGCAGCCGCATCGCGGATCTGGCCCTGCGGACGATCCGGAACGGCTCAGACGTTGCCCCCGCTATTTGGACGGATACCGCAAGCCGGCGCACCCTGCGGGCCGTCGTCCAGCGCATCGGGGCGAATGACGCGTGCTGGGGCGCCATGCTACTGCTGACGGACATCACCCGCGAGCGTCTGCTGCGCGAGAAGCAGGAGGAGATGGAGCGTCATGCCTTCTGGAACGACCTCGCTGCGGCCATGTCGCATGAGGTCCGCAACCCGCTCGTGGCCATCAGCACCTTCGCGCAGCTCCTCCCGGACCGCTACGCCGACCCCGAATTCCGCCAGCAGTTCTTCAGCATCGTGACCGGTGAAGTCGGCCGGCTGAATGCCATCATCACCCAGATCAACACATTCGCCCATCCGCCGCAGCCGGTCTTCCGCAAAATCGCGCCAGGCGAGATTGCGACGCGCGCCTGCGCGCTTGCCGCGCAGCGAGCCGCTCCCGGAACATTCGACGGAGTCCGGGAGATTGAGGCGGGACTGCCGTTGATAGACGCCGACGCCGAGGCGCTGATCGACGGCCTCGCCCACGTGCTGGTCAATGCGCACGAGGCGGTCGTCGGACTCGCCTCGCCCCGCATCGTCCTGCAGGTCCGCTGCAGCGGCGTCGGCCCGGCCCAGACCTTAATCTTCGCCGTGTCCGACAACGGACCTGGCGTCGCTGTGGAGGTTCGGGACAAGCTCTTCTCCCCGTTCTGCACGACCAAGCCGCGCGGGCTGGGGCTGGGTCTGCCGCTCGCGCGGCGGACGGTCGTCGACCACGGTGGACGGATCGACGTGGATACCAACGAGAACGGAACCACTGTGACGATTACCCTGCCGCTGGAGGGACGCATCAGCTATGCTGAAACTTCTGATCGTTGACGACGAACGGGGAAGCCGCGAAGCGCTTCGGCTGATCTTTGCGCGCGACTATGCCGTGTTGTCGGCCTCCACGGCGGAAGAGGCGCAGGCGGTCTTGTCGGGCGAACACGTCGATCTGGTGCTGCTGGATGTCGTGATGCCCGGACGTTCCGGGCTCGATTTCTTGCGCCAGATACTCGCCGACCATCCCGAGATGCCGGTCATCATGGTCAGCGCCTCGACCGCCATCCCGCCCGTCGTCGAGGCCATCCGCCAGGGAGCCGTTGACTTCGTCGGCAAGCCCTTCGACGTGGCGAACATCCGCCATGTGGTGCGGCGGGCGATCGAAACCAAACGGCTGCACCGCCGGGTCGCCGTATTGGAGACCGAACTGTCGGCCGCCTTTCCGACCCAGGAGATCATCGGCCGAAGCCCCGCCTTCGCCGCGGCCATTGAGCATGTGCGGCAGGCGGCTGTCACCGACGCCACAGTGCTGATCCAGGGGGAGAGCGGGACGGGCAAGGAACTCGCCGCCCGCCTGCTGCACGCGCAGAGCCCCCGCCGGGACGAACCGTTCGTTGCCGTCCATTGCGCGGCCCTTCCCGAAAACCTCCTGGAGAGCGAGCTATTCGGACACGAGAAGGGGGCGTTCACCGGCGCAGACCGTCAGAAGCAGGGCCGGTTCGACCTGGCCGGTTCAGGGACGCTGTTTTTTGACGAGATCGGTGAGATGACGATCGCCACGCAGGTGAAGCTGCTTCGCGTGCTGCAGGAACGGGAATTCATGCGTGTCGGCGGAACCCGGCTGCTCCGCACCAACGCCCGCATCGTGGCGGCCTCGGCACGCGACTTGAGGCGGGAGACCGCTGCGGGACGTTTTCGGGAAGACCTCTTCTACCGCTTCAACGTGGTTCAGGTGCGACTGCCGCCGCTTCGCGAGCGGCGCGATGACATTCCGCTGCTGCTCGCGCATTTTATGGCCCGGCTTGGCCCCGCCCTGCATGCCGAAACCCGCGGGTTCGATGCGGAGGCCCTGAGCCGGCTGTGCGCCTATGACTGGCCCGGAAATGTGCGCGAGTTGCGCAACGTCGTCGAACGGGTATTGGTCCTCCACAGCCGCGAGCCGGAGATCGCCGTGCGGCATCTGCCTGAGGAGTTCCACGCCGGATGGCCGCAATCGGCGCCCGCTGCGGACACGGCCGCCGTCCCCGGTGCCGCGCCGCCGGACGCTGGCGGGCTGAAACTCGAAGAGGCTGTCAGCGCCTGCGAGCGCCGGATCATCTCAGAGGCCCTGCGTCGGGCCGACGGCGTTCAAACGCGCGCCGCCGAAAGCCTCGGCACCACCCGCCGCATCCTCCGCTATAAAATGGCCAAACTTGGCCTCGCCGGATAGAGGGCCTATTCTGCGTCAAGCGCGTCGGAGATCGCGTCCGGAACGTCCATGTTGGTGAACACGTCTTGGATATCGTCGAGATCTTCGAGGGCGGCAATGAACTTGTTGACGGATCGGGCGATAGCGATGTCGTTGACCGCAGTCAGCGCCACGGGGACGAGTCCGACGCGCGAATTTTCCTGATCAAACGCGATGCCCGCCTTTTCCAGCGCTTCGCACACGGCGGAGTAGGAGGACGGCTGGCAGGTGACGGTGTACCCGCCCTCTTCGGTGACCATGTCATCGGCACCCGCGCCGAGGGCGACCTCCATGACCTGATCCTCCGAGACCCCTTGGGAGGGAATCATGATCGTGCCTTTGCGCTCGAAGTTGCGCGAGACCGAACCGAGGGTGGCAAAGTCGGAGTTGTTCTTCTTGAAGACGTTGCGCACTTCCGCGGCAGCGCGGTTCTTGTTGTCGGTGAGCACCTTGACGACGAGTCCGACGCCGCCGCCGGCGTACCCTTCGTAGGTGATCTCTTCGAGAACGTCGGCCGCAAGCTCGCCAGTGCCCTTCTTGATCGCCCGCTCAATGTTGTCATTGGGCATGTTGACAGACTTGCCTTTGGCGATCAGCGTGCGGAGGGTCGGATTATTGCCGGGGTCGCCGCCGCCCTGCTTGGCGACAACCGTCATTTCCTTGGCGAGCTTGCTGAAGATCTTGCCGCGCTTGGCATCCGCCGCGCCCTTTTTGTGCTTGATGGTTGCCCATTTACTATGACCGCTCATGGTGTCTCCCCGTTTCGTTAACGCTCCCGCGCCTCAGCGCGTGCTGTGTCAGTTGAAAGCCGTCTCTCTTACTCACCGTCCCACCGCCCCTGCGCCGGCAGGCATGTCGCATCCCAGCAGATCGGCAGGAGCCTCGGCCCCGTACTCCTGCACCCATCCATTCTCAAAGCCCAGTTTCTCAAACGCATCGGTCACGCGCCCGTATTCTCTGGCGGTGACCGTTCGGTCCCATCCGAGTCGACCGAGCGCGTGATGCGTCGGCGTGTACTGCGACATCACGCTGATGTGGATGTCCACACCCACATGCGCCGCCAGCCAGTGCAAATTGTCAACCGCCTCGTCGGCGCGCCCAGGTAGCACCAACAAGCGGCAAATGACGCCTCGTCGCGCTGTGCCCGCCGCATCCACCTCCAGCGGCCCGAGATGGTCCCAAAACCACTGGACACACGCCCGCGCGACCTCGACATACGTGTCGCATGCGGAAGCCTCTCGGGCCGTCTCGTTGCGCGCATAGCGCAAGTCGACCAGCGCGATATCGAGGAGGTCGGCATAGGCCGACAACGTCTCCGGCAGCTCAAAACCGGATGTATTATAGACAAACGGCAGACGAATGCCAGCCTGAATTAACGGACGTGCCGCCTCGCGTATCCACGGGAGCCAGGGCGTAGGCGAGACGAGGTTCCAGTTGTGGCACCCCTGCTCGGCGATCGAGCGCATCCGGGCGGTCAAGCCGGCCACCTCCAGGTCCTCTCCAAGCCCCCCCTGGCTCCAGGGGTGGTTCTGGCAGTAGATGCAGCGCAGGGTGCAATGCGAGAAGAAGAGTGTGCCCGAGCCTCGCGTGCCGGAAATCGGCGGCTCCTCGCCAAAATGCGGCCCGTAACGGAACAGCCTGGGCACGGCACCCGCCCGGCAGAAGCCCGTCTCCCCGGCGAGCCGGTTCACCCCGCACCGGCGCGGACAGAGTGCGCACGCCGCCGCTGCGGCGTCAGGTGCGGATTCCCCGTGAGCGGTCGAACCCCCAGAGTCATGAATGGTTGTCATTCTGTTCATCGCGGCGCACGCTTTGTCTGATTCGTCGAAAGGGGTGTGATTCATTTTGGGTTCATCACGCTCACGCTCATCAAACCAATGACGACTTCCTGGGAGAGCGTTTCCAGCGTGACGTCTTTCACGTCCACATCGGGGCGCAGCTTGTGGCCATAGACCATGGCCCGGCAGTTCTCGCCGAGTTGGACGTGCGGGGGCGGCGTCTTGGGCAAGGCGAAGCCGTCCCGCTTGTAATCATAATCTACGCGGCCGAACCCGCAGAGCGACCAGAAATTCAGCGGCGGCACGAGTTCGAGTGTCTCTTCCTGGCCGTCGGTGTACCGGAAGCGCAGCACGGCGTTGACAATCCTGCCCTGCATCGGATTGGTCGAACCACAGACGAGCAGCCACAATGCGTCGCCGCGCGCATTCACCGGTACCATCACGGATTTTGGCCAGTTGTCCCAGAGCGACGTGAAGGCGATGTTCTTCTCCGCGCCGATCGTGCCGAACGGTACGCCTTGCGGCGTCGTGACCGGCTCGCCGGGCTTGGCGAGTTTGACTTTCGGTGTCGCAATCTTCCACGGCGTGAACGTCCACGCCCGCCAGCCGTCGTACCCGATCCGCATCGAACAGGTGTTCGGGCGCGGCGACCGGTATTCCTGCTGGAAGATCGTCCGCACATCGCCGTTAAAGCACCCGGAGATGTCGAGCGTCTTCCACGTCGCGCCAGCCGGGACGATCATGGGTTCGATCACGGGCGCGACGGCGCGGACTTTGGTGACGTGATAACGCGGCACGTCGCCAGCGACGGTCTCAAGCACCAAACCGGGCGTACTTCCGGTCTTCTCGGCGACCGGGAGCGAAACCATCGGGCCGTCTGTTTCGATGACGACATCGGCTGTGCTGCACGCCGGCACGTCCACGAACAACGCGCCGTAACCGGCCCACGGTTCGAGGCGATACGTGGCGGACTGTCCGTTGACGAGCACCTGTTTCACTTTCGCCGCGCGCACGGGCAACCGAAACTTCATCGCGGCCGGTTTGGTGAGCGTGACCTGATACCGGTTTTGCCGGTAGGACAACGTAAAATCGGGGGTGCGGATCGAGGCGTGATCCCATGCGGACGGAAACGCCGGCTCGATGCGGACAATGGCGTTCGGGTAGTCGGGCCGGTAACCGAACAGACCCTCGACCACGGCGCGGGCGAACTGTGTGGTGATATCGTTGAAATCAATGCCGCAGTTCGGGTGGCTCAGTCCGCCGGGCGAACGGATATTGATCCGGCCGCTGACACCAGCCTCGTTGCTGAAGCCGCTGCGCGGCGACGGGTCGCCGTACATCGATTGCAGCATCGTGCCGCGCAGGAGGTCCCAGCCGGTGTCACCGATGCCGCCGAGAAAATAGCCGAGGGCCATCGCGAAGTTGTCGCCGTGGTACAACTCGCGGATGGACCACTGGCCGGGCACGAAGTTGGATGTTTGCCGCATCTCGCCGCCGAACGGGAACAGAAACCGCTCCATCGCCCACTCGGTGTAGTCCATCGCGCGCCACGCCTGTTCGGGCGTCGTCATCCCGGCTTCGATGGGGACGTGCTGGGCGTAGATCCAGGCGTCCTCGTGGACGCGCTGGTGCCCGCCCTGTTCGATGTGCGAGGCAAAATGACCTTTGTCCTTCAACCAGAGCACCCGGTTCAGCGCGGTGTGAATCGTGTCCGCCTGGGCGGTGTATTTTTTCGCAGCGGTGTTGTTGCCGGCGCGTTGCTGCATCTCGGCGGCGGCCCGGAAGCCATAATACATATAGGCCGACTGGTCGCTCGTGCCGCCGCCATTGAACCAGATCGAGTCATTCGGCCAGGTGTTGTTGTAGCTCTCGTAGAGGCCGTCGCCGTCCGGATCGTAGCATTCGCGGCAGCGTTGCAGATGGAGTTCGAGCATCGGCAGCAGCCGTTTTTCGAACGCCGGGTCCGCCGTCGCGCGCCAGGCGCGGACGGCTTCGTCAAAGAACTGCGTCTGAAACTCGTAATGAGGCACCATCGGGTAATTGAGAAAGCCCGTCCCGAAGAACCGCGAATTGCCCGACTGCTGGCAGCCGTTGGCGGAATACTCCGGCTGGGTCTTCTTGTCGTCGCGTTTGACCTGTTTCGAATCCCAGTGCGCCAGCGCCGTGGCCACGAGATCGTGCCAGCCGTAGTTGATCGCGCCGCCCATGGTCCGCCAGCCGGGAATCGGGTAGCGCCACATGGAGCCGCCATGCACGAAACACGGCTCGACAAACAAGCCCAGCACCGCCGCACTCGACGCCGCGACACCCGCATCGAAATACGGGTCGGGCGTTTCGACCACGACGCGTCTGCCGACCGCCACGACGCGCGCCAAGCCGTCGGCGAATTCCGTGGCTGGCTCGCCCAGCTTCTCGCCGTCCGCCACGACCGCGATGAATTGCGGCTTGTCCGACAACGCCGTCCAGAAAACGATCCCATTGCCGGCGCCGGTCCTGGTCAAGTGATTGCGGTTCTCGAACGCGAGGCGTTCCTGGTTCTGGACCGGATCGGAGAGTCGGATTCCTTTGACCGGTTCACCCTTGCCATCCCGCCCGAACACGCACCACGCCGCCCCGTCACCGGGTTGTGATCCTTCGACAATGAGGCGGGCCGTGAATCCGTTTGCATCGGCGAGCGTCGTGCCGGTGAGCCGCACCGTCATTCCGGGGAACCGGGAATCCGACAACTCCCACTCCATCCGCCCCGCCCGGTACCGCGCGACCCGCTCGGCGAAATGATGAAGCCACACGCGCGTCTCACCGCGTTGGATTCCGAAGAACGCCATCCCCATCGGCCCGTTGAGCGACGGCATCTCGCCAGCCAGCACGACCGCCATCCGGCGGTTGCAGTACAGCGGACGGTTATTCCAGACATCGCCGTTGCGCACGACGATAGCGTCCCCCTCGGGGTGATAGACAAGCCCCGGCAACGGCTCGACAGCGCCACCCGGGCTCTTCGTCGCCAGCAACAACGCCGTCACGGCGACCAGCGGGAGATGACGATTCGTCATTGCTATTTTGACGCCTCCGAAAGATTTTCTTGGGTAATCAGTTTGACCGGAGCGAAGATTTCGCGCTGGCTGACGTCGTCGAACTGCAGGGGCTGTTTCTTCAGCAACTTATCGGTCAATTCGGCGCTGATGCGCCCCATCTGTTCGGGAAACTGAGCCACGGTGGCGGCCATCGTGCCGGCGCGAATCGATTCAATCGCCACGCCATCGGCGTTGAAACCAATCACCAGCACCTGAGCGGTCTTACCTGCTTCAGCCACGGCTTGGGCCGCGCCGACCGCCATGGGATCGTTTTCGCAAAACACGGCCACCAGGTCGGGCGTTCCGGCGAGGACGTTCTTCATCTTCGCATAGCCCTCTTCGGTCTTGCTGTGGGCCGACAGTTCGGCCACCACGGTATAGCCGTTGCTGGTCATCAACGCCTTGAACCCTTCGCCGCGCCGGATCGCGTAGATGGCCGAGGGCTCGCACTTGAGGATCGCCACGTTACGGCCGTTGCCAACTCCGAGTTTGTCGACCACATATTGACCGGCGAGCTTGCCGCCGCCAAAGTTGTCGGAGATGATGATTGCATGATAGGGCGTGCCACCGCCGCCGATATCGTTAATCACGACGGGAATTTCCGCCTTCTGCGCCGCGTCCACCACGGCGCCGAGTGCGTCGGGCTTGATCGGGCTGACAATCAGCGCGGCCGCACCCTGATTGATCAGGCTCTTGCAACCGGAGACCATCTGCAACTCATCGCTTTTCTGGTCATGCAACTGGTAGCCATAGCCGAGTTCCTTCGCCCGCTCGCGCGTCCCTTTTTCCATCATCTGGAAAAACTCATACTTCATATCGTAAACTGAAAATCCGATGATCTGCTGTTGGGAGGACGATTTGGAATCGCCACATCCTGCGGTCGCCAGAACCAGAGCCACAATCGCCAGTGCGCCTGTCGTTTTCATCATACGCTCGCTTCCTTTCGTTGTTGTTGCCGCCTTTTTCGCCAGTCTTCGACCTGTCCGCGCAGGTAGTTCATCGAGAATGCAGCCACGAGTACACCACCCACAATAATCTTTTGCACGTACGGATTAACCGCCAGAAATGAGAAAGAACACTGCAACGTTGCCAGCAGCACTGCGGCTGCGGCCGTGTTGATCACGCTGCCCTTGCCGCCGTCCAGCGACGTGCCCCCGAGCACGACCGTGGCGATCACGTAGAGTTCAAACTCCACGCCGCGCCCTGGCTGCGCCCCGCGCAACAGCGAGGCCTGCAAGACGCCTGCAATCGCGGTGAACACGCCCACGAGCGCGAAAACCGCCAGGGTGGTACGCGACACCGAAATGCCGGCCGCACGTGCCGCTTTGGGCGAATTGCCGACGGCCTGGATGCGTCGCCCCAGGGGGTGCCGGTTCAAGAGCAGCGTCCCGAGCACGGTCAGACCGACGAACACTAAGAAGACGACCGGCACACCCGCCAGATCGCCGTTGGCCAGCGACAAAAACCACGCGGAGTCAAGACGCTGATCTTGTCCGCCCGACAACATAAAGGCCGCGCCGCGATAGACGTACATCATCCCCAGCGTGGCAATGAACGCCGGAATCCGCAACCCGGCCACTAAGGCGCCGTTGAGCAGCCCGCACCCGGCGCCCGCCAGCGCCACGATGATCACGAACCCAGCCGTGCCAACGACCGGCTGCAGGTGCGGCGCCCAGGTCACGGACGCGACGCTTAACAGCGCCAGCAGCGCGCCAATAGAGAGATCGAAGGCGCCGAAGATGATGCACAAGGTCATGCCGATCGCCGCGATTCCGATGTAGGCCGAATCGCCCAAAATGCTCAGCACGTTGGACAGTGCGGCAAAGCGCGGATTGGCCGCCGATACGGCGAGAAAGAGGAGCGCCAGCGCGGCGAACACCGAGCGCTCGCGCCAGTCCAGAGCGGCCGACACCCGCCGTCCGAAGGCTGTTCGGGGTTCGTTCATGCCGCCTCCTTCCGTGCGCGGCGCACCCCATCGAGTGCCAGCGCGGTGAGGAGCAGCAGCCCGATCGCGAGGCGCTGGTATTCGTCCTTCACGTTGGCCAGATCGAGGCCGATCCGCATCACGCCCAACAGCGCCGTGGCCAGCAGCGTCCCGCCGAGATTACCAAGCCCGCCCCGCAGCGCTGTCCCGCCCAGCAAAACCACCGTGATCGCTTCCAGTTCGAAGGAGACACCCAGATTGCATCCGCCAATGGCCAGTTGGGAGGTGGTGATCGCCGCCGCCACTGAAGCCGTCAGCGCCACATACGCAAACACGAACAGCGTCATCGCATTGACGTTCACGCCCGAGGCCCAGGCCGACGTGGCGCTCGATCCCACTGCACGGAGACGCAGCCCCAGCGGCAGCCGGTAGTAGATCAGTGCGCTCAATCCGTAGGTTCCGGCAACCAGCAGCGCCAGCCAGCCCCAGTGTGCCAACACCTTCACCGCAGGCACGTGCACCAGATTGGCATCCTTGCCGCCACTGATCCAGAGCGCCAATCCGCGCCACAGCAGCATGGTTCCCAGTGTGGCTATGAACGCTTGGATCTTCAACCGTGTCACGATCAGACCGTTAACCAAGCCCGCCGCGCCCCCCATGGCCAGTCCCGCCACCATGGCGCCGGTCAGACCGAGATGCGGCACCAGCACGCCGATCGTCACACTCACCAGCGCCAGCAACGCGCCGATCGAGAGGTCGAACACGCCACAGGTGATGGCCAGCGTCATGCCGGCGCCCGCAATGGCGACGGGCGCGCTGGTCGAAAGCAGATTCAGCGCCGTGTACCACGACCGAAACCGGGGCTGCCCTGCCGCCAGCGCCACGACGGTCACACCCAGAATGGCCAGCAGTCCATAGCGGTCCCACCACCGCCAGAAGCGCGCCTCGTTCATGCCGCACCTCCCATTAGTCCGGTGGCGCATTGCATGATGCCTTCCTCGCTCATCGCGTCACGCGACAGGTTGCCGGTGAGCCGTCCCTGATACATCACCAGGGTCCGATGACAGACCTCCAGCACTTCCGGCAGATCGCTGGAAATCAGGAGCACGGCGACGCCCTGCCGGTTCAACTCGCGCAGCAAGGCGTAGATCTCCGCTTTCGCGCCGATATCCACGCCGCGTGTCGGCTCGCACAGGATCAACACCCGGCAGCCGGTTGCCAATACACGCGCGAGCAAGACCTTCTGCTGGTTGCCGCCCGACAGCAAGCGTACGTCTTGGTTCGGCCCTGCGTAGCGGATCTGCATCGAGGCGGTGTGCCGCGTCAACTCCGCCTGCTCGGCTGCGGCTGGCAACCACCCCACGAGGCGCCACGCCAGCCGCCGCAGGATCATGATCGTCGCATTCGCGCGTACGCTCATCTGCGCAAAGATACCCTCGCTACGCCGGTCCTCCGACAGAAATCCGAGTTTTCGGCGGATTGCCGCCTGTGGCCCATCCGCGGGCAACGGTTGCCCCAGCAGGTCCACCGAGCCGCAGCCGTAAGAACACAGTCCAAACACGGCGCGCGCCAGTTCCTCCCGTCCGCACCCGGCCAACCCGCACACCCCGAGTGTTTCGCCGGCATGCAGATCGAACGACACGTCTGCGAACACACCCGGCAAGCCCAGTCCCTGCACCCGCAGCACCACCTCGGTGCCAGCCTGATCGGTACGTCGGGTGTTTTCCTGCACGTCGCGCCCCACCATGAGCCGCACGATCGCCTTGCGGTCGAAGTCGCACAGGGGGCCGCCGCCGACGACGCGGCCATCGCGCATGACGGTGATCTCGTCGGCCAGATCGAAAATCTCCTTCAGGCGGTGTGAGATATAGACGATTGCGCGCCCTTGTTCCCGGAGGCGGCGAATGATCCGGTACAACACCGCGACTTCGTGCTCGGTCAGGGACGACGTCGGCTCGTCCATGACGATGACCTGCGATTGGCGCGAGATCGCCTTGGCGATTTCGACCATCTGCCGGTCTGCCAGCGCCAATTGCTCCACCGGCACATCCACCGGTATGCGCATGCCCATGTCTTCGAAAAGTGCCGCCGTGGCCCGCGCCATGGAGGCGCGATCCGTCCACACGCCATACCGGCGTGGCTCCCGGCCAAGGTGAATGTTCTCGGCGGCCGTCAGGTGCGGCGCGAGATCGAGTTCCTGGTAAATGACGCTAATGCCGGCCAGGATGGCCTCATGCGGGGAACGGAATTGCGCCGGTTTCCCGGAAACTCGCACCGTTCCGGCATCCGGCTGATACACGCCTCCGAGCACCTTCATGAGCGTGGACTTGCCGGCCCCGTTCTCGCCCACCACGGCATGCACCCGGCCCGCGCGAACCGCAAAATCCACCCCGTCCAGCGCCAGAACGCCTGGGAATGATTTGCGAATGCCATGTGCCGCCACCAGCAGCGATTCATCTGTCGTTGTTCGGGTCATAAAAAACCGTCATCTTAACGATCCCCGTTTCAACAGTAAAGAGAATATAGCGCGCGTCCTCGGACGTAAAGGTGACCCCGGGGACGGGCTCCCTCGCTTTGTCGCCAGCCCAAACGATCCTGTCGTTCGCCTCGATGCGCGCAACCGTCCGCCCCTCTTTGGGTATGCCGACGAGGGCCGTTGTCTTCGGGGGAGAGACCAGCTTGATCGTAAACGTTTCCCCGTCGCGCGCCAGGTCCAGCAGGATGTTCCCCTTGACGGTGGGGATCACCGTCCGGATGGTCGTGAGTGTTCCCATCTGCGGAAGGACGTGAAAAACCTCGTAGGCCGGCTTGACCGGCGCCACGCCTGCCGCGTATTGCGAAAGCATCGTCAGCGGCCCGCCGCTCCACGCATGGTTGTAGGTTCCGCCGCCAAAGCCCTTCTTGCCGATCCCCCAGCCCTCCCAGAGCGTGGTGTATGGGCTGTCCACCATCTCCTGGTACCGCTTCTTCATCCGCTCCAGCCCGGCCGTCGCATCGTTCATGAGGTAGAGGGCCTCGAGAACGTACTTCTCCATGTAGGGGCTCGCGTTGTGGTGATTGGTCAGGACGGCGCGGATCGCCTCGAACTGATCGGGCCCGGCCAGCCCCGCCACCACGGCCAGCGCGTTCCCGCGGTCGTCGGTTTCTTTTTTATACGCGGGCGACCGGTATTCCTTTCCGTTCCAGAAGGTCGCGTTGAAACCCTTCTTGATCGCCGCCATCCGCGTCTGCCACTCGGGGATGTCTTCGGGCCGTCCGACGAGCGTGGCCATCTCCGCCGCCCCTTGCAGAGCCAGATGGTACCACGCGCTGTCCAGCAGCCGCACGTCGATGTTATTTCCCCAATCGCCCCAGTCCCAGCCGCCAGCGCGGTGGATGACCAGCCCGTCGGCATCGAGCTTCCAGATGTTGAGGTAGTCCTTCACGCGCGGATAGACCTCGCGTATCGTCTCCGCGTCACCGGAATACAAATAGTAGGTCCAGAAACCGTACCGCCCGACGCTGGCGAGCATCTGGAGCGGCAGTTCCTTATTCGCGGAGCCGGAGGGGACGGGAGAGTAGATCGTCTTGTCCGGGCGCTGCCAGTTCATGAGTTCAAGGATAGCCTTGCGGGTGAGCGTGTAGGCTGAGGGATCGAAAACATAGAAGACCTCGCCGAGCTCGTTGACGACATCGCCCCACCACTGGGCCCGTTCGCGGTCGGGACAGTCCATGTAGGTGTCGCGCATGGTGATGTAAAGGGTGCGGCGCGCTTTCTCCCAGAGCGTGTTATAGAAGGGATCATCGCACCAGAAGGAGCCGATGGACTCGGCGTCGAAACCCGTCTCGCGGTATTTCAGGGCGAGAATCTTCACGCCCGCCGGGATCGTATAGCGGACCGAGTGGCCGTTCATCCAGCCGAGGGACTCGTATTCCTGGACACCCTCGCGGGTCACATACTCGGCGCGGACGTTCGGTTCAGAGCCACCCTTGTAGTTATCCGTGCGGATGTCGATCGTCACGCCGGCGGGTGCATCGATCTGGAGCATCGGCGTGACTTGCGCGTTGTAGGGCAGCTTTCCCGTCACGACCCCGCCCTTCGCGACCGCAGGGATCGCTGCGGCGTTGGTGTAGTGCTTCAAGCCATAGTCCTTCCAGAACGGGATGGGACGTCGGACCAGCCGGCCCCAAGGCGCGGACGGGGGCGGACCGAACTCAACCGGCGCCTCCCACATCTCGTCGTCGTAACTCGGTGCCGTCCAGCCGGCGATGTCGTTCCGGGCGTCGAAGCGAATGTTGGGCTCGGAGAGGCGATAGTTGGGCTTCTCTCCGGCGACAGGCTCGTACGCGGGATGCGCCCGCGCCTTCCACGTGCGGTCGGTCCTGAGGGTCGTGCCGCCGAGAGCCGCCTCGAAGACGAAGCCGGGCTTCCCGCTGCTCTGGTGGGAGAAGCCGTGCTTTCCCCAGTACCACGCGAGAACGGCGATCGTGTTCGGGCCCGGCGCGAGGTGCGGGGCGAGGTCGATTTGGTCGTAGTAGCCCTCGCCCGGCGCGGGGCCGCGCTTGAGCCCCCCTTCAAACACGACGAGGGTGCCGTTGACCCAAAGCCAGTATTTCGAGTCCACGGCGATGCGCGTCACGGCGGAGGGGGGGACCGCCTCTAATGCAAAGGTCTTGCGATAACAGGTCCACCCAGCGGCTGACGGCGCGGGCGGAGAGATCCAAAGCGCCGTCCACGGTTTCTCGGGGACAGGTTCCGACCCTTGGGCGCTCAACGCCCCGCGCGCTACGATCAACGATCCCAGACAGATGCCGAGCACCCATCGCCTGACGGCAGGCACAGGCTGGAGCCATCCGCTTGAGAAAAAATCGCCAGTCGGCTGCCCTGGCTCCACACGAGCCGAAACCATTCGAGAACCCGTCTCCCTTCGCAAGGTGAAGATCAAGAACATGGATTTCCTTATCGTCAGGGTAAATGACCGAAAAACGCGCGCGTAACTCAAATAATAAGGGTAGCCAAATTTACGTGCGTCGGCAAGTCAGCAATTCAAATTTTGATCGCATCCGGCCATTCGAAATCGCTATCGGTATCGGGGTCGCATTTCCATCTATTCCGTTCACCCCGATTTCGATTTGGATCCCGATAGCGACGCCCATCATTGGCGTTGCTGGGATTTGGGTGCAACAATCTTGACGTTTATCCCAGCTTCTGCCATGATTTCTCCTTTGCTATTGTTGCGTGCGCGGTAAACCACGCCGCTCCATATCGTCGGTCTCAATTGGGAATCGAAGGGGGATGAGAGATGAAAGACAGTCACATGGGTAGACGAGACTTTATGAAGTTCACGGCGGCGAGTGTTGTCCTGGCCGCCTCATCCACGGCAACTGCGGGTGCCGAAACGCTGCTCTTGCCCCGACCCAGGGATAGCAGGGAGAATCAGGACGAAATGATCTCGGACTCGGTTGACGTGCTCGTGGTCGGCGGCGGAACGGCGGGAACCATCGCGGCCATTCAGTCTGCCCGAGCGGGAGCGAAAACGCTCATCGTTGAGCGAGGCTCCCAACTGGGCGGGACCATGACCACAGGCGGCGTGGCTTTTCCCGGCCTTTTCGATGCTTGGGGTAAACAGGTGATTGCGGGCATCGGCTGGGAATTGGTCAAGGAGAGCGTGGCACTGGATGGCGGAACGTTGCCCGATTTTTCGAAGGTGCCGCAGAGTCACTCGATGAATCAGGTGAAAGTGAATCAGTTTCTCTACACGATACTCGCAGAAGAAAAGTGCGAGCAGGCAGGCGTGCAACACGCCTATTACGAATTTCCTCAAGCCATCACCCGAACCGCTGCGGGCTGGCAGGTCGATTGTGCGGGGTTCGGCACCCGGCGGCGGGTTCTGTGCAAGCAGGTCATCGATTGCACGGGTGGCGCCGAGGTGGTCGGCCTGCTGAATTTGCCGCGGCTTCGTGAAGAGGAGACCCAACCCGGATCGTTGCTCTTCTGTCTGGGCAGCGCTTATCAAGTCGGCCGCGCCGGCGTAATTGACAAACTGTATGTCCATGGGGCAGATTCTACGAACTCCCGCACGGTGACGGCGGCCAATCTGAAAGGGCGCAAGGATCTGCTTGCCAAAGTCCGCTCATCCAAAAAACGATTGATGCATCTGCAACCAGAGGCCAGCTTCCGTGAAAGCTACCGCATTCAGGGCGAAACGCTGATCACCGTCGATGATTACACCTCAGGGCGCGTGTTTGAGGACGCCGTGTGTTACGCCTTTTACCCGGTGGACTTACATACGAAAAGCGGTGTCAAACCCAAACCGTTGGCCCGTGGCAAGGTGCCGACGGTCCCTCTGGGCGCGCTGGTGCCGAAAGGAAGTTCCAATATCCTCGTGGCCGGCCGGTGTGTCTCCAGTGATCGCCTTGCCAATTCAGGACTGCGTGTCCAAGCCTCCTGCATGGCGATGGGACAGGCCGCAGGCGCAACCGCCGCATTGGCCGCGCAGCAGAATACCACGCCGATCAAGGTCGCGCTGAAAGATATTCGGGACATGCTCGACAAACATGGCGCGATTGTTCCTGTTGTGTCCACATAGTAGGGTTTTGGGAAAGAAGAAATGACAACCGAAACCACACGGTACGAGCGCATGGTGCGCGAATGGGTGCTGGGAAAACTGGGCAGGACCTTCAAGGAAGGAGCCGGGAGACTGAAGTTTCCCTTCATCGATCCGGGTGGCGGCTATGAGGGCAACCTCTGGGACTGGGATTCTTTCTGGGCGGTCTATGCCACCCTGAACTTACTCGATAAGGACGGATGCCTGGCTGGCAAGGCCAGGGCGGATACCGGACGCCCCTGGCTCGATTATGCCGAGGGGAACATTGCCAACTTCTTTGACCGCCAGGAAAAGGATGGCTATCTGCCTCCCTCCTTCGTGACGTGGATGCAAGAGGAGTCTTATGAGATTGTGAAACATCGCGAAGGCGAGATTCACAACATGCACAAGCCGTTTCTCGCCCGGCAGATGGCGCTCGTTTCCGGATGGAAGAACGACAAGGGGTGGGCCGCCCAATACAAGGATGGCCTGGCAGCCTACTTCACGCGCTACGAGGCGGACTATTTCAACACCCGCTGCGGACTGTATGTCTGGGCCGACGATGTGATGATCGGCATGGACAACGATCCGGCCACGTTCGGCCGTCCGCGCTTTTCCACGGCCAACCTGTTTCTGAACTGCTTCATGGTTCCCGAGTTGCGCGCCGGGGCGTCGCTCTTTGCCGCCTGGGGGGACGCGGCGCATGCCGCAGCTTTGCGGGAGAAGGCCGACAGACTGTCCGCCGCCATCCGGGCGGAGTGCTGGGATCGCCGGGACCGGTTTTTCTATTCCGCGGACGTGGATATCAAGACCCGCTCGTATCACTGGTACCACAAGGGGCTTGGCGTTTTCTGGAAAACCCTGCCGATCAAGATTCGCGTCTGGAGCGGTTTCCTTCCGATGTGGGCGGGCATCGCCTCGGCGGAGGAAGCGGCCGCGCTGGTGGATCTGCACGTGCGGGATGAGAAGACGTTTATGGCTCCTTACGGAATCTGCTCGCTGGCGATGGACGAGAAGATGTTCGATCTGCGGGAGACCAACAACCCGTCCAACTGGCTCGGGCCGATCTGGTTGGTCGCGCAGTATTGCGTCTTTCGCGGCCTGATGCGCTACGGGTATCGTGAGCAGGCGACGGATCTTTGTGCACGGACGCTGCGCCTGCTCGGGCGTGACCTGGAGAAAACCGGTACGCTCCACGAATACTACAATCCGTTCACCGGCGAACCGGTGATGAACGGCGATTTCGTCAACTGGAACGTGCTGGCCCTTAACATGGCGGATGAACTGCGCGGAAAGCCATCCATGGAGGATCTGATTTGCAACTAATCCCTGAGCACTGGCAGAGGAAACAGAGCATGGCGATCGCTTCATGTTTGATGTGCCCAAGGACGCCCAGGCCGCGACTGTCATCATTCAGGAGATAAACCATGCTGAGAATCTTTTCTCCCCATCCGGCGCGGTGCTGGCAGTGCCTCGACGGCACTTGGTCTCATTTCTTTCCACAGAGCGGCACGACGCTCTCGGCTGACGGATGGCGCGATGGATGTCGCGTCGATCTGGAAGTGCCCGGCTGCTGGGATCCGGACGTGGGGCGGCTTGTGGAGTGGCGGGGACAGGGGGTTGCACGCCGCTCGTTTGTGATGGACCGGCCTGGACCGGCGATTCTGCGGTTTGGCGGAGTCGGCCATACCGCTACCGTGTTCGTGGATGGCCGACCTGTCGCTGCCCATCATGACGGGCATACTGCGTTCGAAGCCGTGGTAGCGCATCTGACTGCGGGCGAGCATGACGTGCTGGTGCATGTGGACAGCGGGTTCGGTCCGGCATCCGGCCTCAATATCCCGAACGATTACTTTGTCTATGGCGGGCTGATCCGCCCGGTGGAACTGCATCAGCCGCGCCGCGTCCCCTGGCTTCGGCGGGTGGACGTCACGGTGACCCCGCGCGCTGGCGGCGGTTGGCGCGTGGATGCGATTGCGCGTTTGGCCAACCCGGAGGATGCCGCCGTGAGCGTCGATCTCTCGGTCCGACTTTGCGGTGTCGAGGCGCGCGCGGCCGTCCGCGTGGCGCCGGGCGGAAGTGACGAGCGGCTAAGTCTTGAGTTGCCGGCCACGGCGGCGTCATGGTCGCCAGCCGCGCCGGTGCTGTACTGGCTCGACGCCACCCTGGCCGATGCTGGCGGGGTGTATGATGGCTGGCGTGATCGGATCGGCCTGCGCGAGATCCGGTGCGAGGGAGACCGCCTGCTGCTCAACGGCGAACCGATTTTTCTCTGCGGGGTCAACCGTCATGAGGACCACGGCGAACACGGCGGCGCGCTGCCGGTGCGCGCGATGCGGCGCGATATCGAACTCATCCGGCAACTCAACGCGAATGCCGTGCGCACGAGCCATTACCCCAACGACGAGCGCTTTCTTGACCTGTGCGACGAGGCCGGGCTGCTCGTCTGGGAAGAGAACCACGCCCGCGGGCAGGGGCTGGATCAGATGCGCCATCCGGCCTTCCGGCGGCAGGCGCTGGATAGCGCGCAGGAGATGGTCGAGCAACATCGCAATCACCCCTCTATCATCCTCTGGGGCGTCATGAACGAGTGCGCCAGCGAGGCGCCCGAAGGCCGCGACATGTACGCCGAACAGTTTACGGCCATCCGCGCGCGCGATCTGACGCGCCCCACGACCTACGCGAGTTGTCGCCATGGGAATGACATCTGCCAGGATCTGCCCGACGTGTGCGGATGGAACATTTACCCGCAGTGGTACCACGACGGCGATCCGGTGGCCGAACTCAACGGGCTGCTCGACCGGTATCGCGCGCCCATGGGACGGAAACCCGTGATCGTGAGCGAAGTGGGTGCTGGCGGGATACCCGGGCTGCGCGATCCGTTGCGACGCTCGAAGTGGTCGGAAGACGGCCAGGCCGAAATTCTCGGGCGTCAGCTCGACGGCCTGCTGTTTCACCCGCGGATCTGTGGCGTGTTCATCTGGCAATTCTGCGATGTCCGTGTTGACCTCGCATGGAACGCCATCGGGCGTCCCGGCGGGATCAATGACAAGGGGCTCGTGGACCGGTGGCGACGGCCTAAACTGGCGTTTTCGACTGTCGCTGAGCGCTTCGCCCGTCACCGGGACGAAGCCAGGTAGCCGCCTCGAAATCTCCGGTTTCTGAGTGACGCCGAACTTGACAGCGCCAGTCCGATTCCGCTACAGTCGCGCGGTGATCAAAGTTTACCGGGTGAGGGCTCGCAACTCATCAGGCGTCTCCGGGCCTTCCAACCGTGCAGGCCCCGTGCAGGTCAGGCGACTCTGCAGGGTGGACGAACTTCAGGATTTATCGCGCACGGATGCGAAATCCGCCGGTTTGGAATTGAACAACGACTATAATGCGCTCTATGCCGAATATCTTTTCCGCGTGAAGGGCAATACCAACGAATGGCTAACCTACAAAACCGCCGTTCCCATGGACTCGGTGAAAATGACCGCTTTCTTTGCGGCCTCGGTCACCGATCTGGTCTTGCAGGTTTCAGGTGATGGGATCATATTTACTGATCTTGTGCCTGTGAAAAAGGTGCGCGTTCTGCCCAAGCTCACCATGGGCGCCGCCGCTGGCAAGAACCGGACGATGGTTGAATATCAATGTGCAGTACCGGTGGACAACCGTTACCTGAAGGTGCTGTGGAAAGGGCCGGCGGAACTTGACCGCGTGGAAATTTACCATCGTTGAATGACGGCCGAAGGCCCATCCCTTGTCTGATGGCCCGATTTCAGAACCCCCTGTCGGTGCTCCAGTCCTTGCACAACACCTCGGCTTGTTCGAGAACCAGTTCCGTCGCTCGCGCCTGCATGTCCGGTGGATAGCCGTACTTGCGCAGCACCCGTTTGACGAGGACACGAATGTGAGCCCGGGCATTCTCCCGCACTTGCCAATCAATGGTAACGCTCTGCTTCACCCGGTCGACCAGTTCCTGGGCAAGGAAGCGGAGCTTTTCATCGCCGATGACCTGCTTGGCGCTCGCGTTCTCGGCCAGCGCGTCGTAGAAGGCTACTTCATCATCCGACAGCCCCATCTTTTGCCCGCGAGACTCGGCCAACCGCATCTCCTTGGCGATGCGGATCAGTTCGTCAATGACCTGAGCGGCCTCCAAGGCACGGTTCTGGTACTTACGGACCGCCTGTTCCAGCATCTCCGCAAACGAACGGGCCTGCACCACATTCTTGCGCATCCGCGTCTTGATCTCGTCGTTGATCAGCTTCTTCAACAGTTCGAGAGCAAGGTTGCGCTGCGGCAATCGCCGGACGTCCGCCAGGAACTCGTCTGACAGAATGGAAATGTCCGGCTTCTCCAGCCCGGCGGCCGCAAAGATGTCCACCACCTCGGTCGAGTAGACGGCCCGCGAAACAAGCTGCCGGATGGCCGACTCCATGTCGTCCGGCGATTTCTCGCTCTCGGACATCGTCACCTTGATCAGTGCCGAGCGAATCTCCTGAAACAGACCGATCTCGTCTCGGACAGCCATCGCTCGCGGATTCGGCACCGCCAGTGCGAATGCCCTGGAAAGGTCGCCGACAGCGTGGACAAAGCGCGTCTTACCCTCATCCATGCTGAGCACGAACTCCATCGCCTGTGCCACGCCGCTCATGCGTTGCGCGGGGGCAGCCTTCAGGATGGCCGTGTAGTCGAAGCCGTGCAGCAGATCGCACACGACCTCGTACTTCTCAGCCATGACTGCCGCCGCCTGTTCCTGGTCAACGGTAGCCTGCCCCTTGCCGCCGCTGGCGGTGTAGGTGTGCAGCGCGTGCTTGAGGGCGTCGGCGATCCCGAGGTAGTCCACCACAAGGCCGCCCGGCTTGTCTTTGAACACGCGGTTCACCCGCGCG
>VGWG01000015.1 GCA_016873675.1 Lentisphaerota bacterium
CCATGTGGTTTAGTAAAGTTTCTACGCGCATCCGGTGTCGTTTATCCTCCTCTGTTTTGTGTACAAGAAGGATAACCGGATGCGCCTTTCTTAATCAACTACCACCCACAGATTCTCGTGAAGTGCCACTTTATGCTATGATCTCTGCCCATTTTCCTCTCTCATGGCAGCATGAAAAAAGCGGGTGAGAAATGGATCAGGCGACACACAACAAAATCGTTTCCTTCATCTGGGGCATCGCGGACGACGTGCTCCGCGATCTCTTCAAGCGCGGCAAGTACCCGGATGTGATCCTGCCCATGTGCGTCCTGCGCCGTATGGACGCCGTCCTCGAACCGACAAAGCATGCCGTTCTGGACACCAAGGCCATGCTCGACAAGGCGGGCATCACCGAGCAGCGCGCCGCCCTCTGCCAAGCCGCCGACCAGGCCTTTTACAACACCTCCAAGTTCACCCTGCGTGATCTCCAGTCGCGCGGCAGCCAGCAGCAGCTTCTCGCCGACTTCACCGACTACCTGAACGGCTTCTCGCAGAACGTCCAGGACATCCTCGAAAACTTCAAGTTCCGCAACCAGCTCTCCACGCTCTCCAAAGCCGACGCGCTGGGCACGCTCATCAACAAGTTCCTCGACCCCGACATCAATCTCAGCCCCAACCCCGTCCTGAACGCCGACGGCTCCCAGCGCCATCCCGGCCTCGACAACCACGCCATGGGGACCGTCTTCGAGGAGCTTGTCCGCAAGTTCAATGAGGAGAACAACGAGGAGGCCGGCGAGCACTGGACGCCACGCGACGCGGTCCGCCTCATGGCCAACCTCATCTTCCTGCCCGTCTCCGACAAGATCAAGCCCGGCTCCTACACCCTCTATGACTGCGCCTGCGGCACCGGCGGCATGCTCACCGTCGCGGAGGAGACGCTCAAACGCCTCACCGCCACACGCAGCCGCAACGTCAAAACCCACCTTTACGGCCAGGAGATCAACCCCGAGACCTACGCCATCTGCAAGGCCGACATGCTCCTCAAAGGCGAGGGCCAGAACGCCGACAACATCGTCGGTGGCGCCGAATGGTCCACCCTCTGCAACGACGCCTTTCCCGCCAAGTGTTTCGACTTCATGCTCGCCAATCCGCCCTACGGCAAGAGCTGGAAGAAGGATCTCGACCTCATGGGCGGCAAGGACGGCATGCGCGACCCCCGCTTCCGGGTCATGCACAACGGCGAGGAACTCTCCTTCGTCACCCGCTCCAGCGACGGCCAGATGCTCTTCCTCGCCAACATGGCCTCCAAGATGGATCACACCTCCGCCCTCGGCTCCCGCATCGCCGAGGTCCACAACGGCTCCTCGCTCTTCACCGGCGACGCCGGCCAGGGCGAGAGCAATATCCGCCGCTGGCTCATCGAGAACGACTGGCTGGAGGCCATTGTCGCCCTCCCGCTCAACCTTTTCTACAACACCGGCATCGCCACTTACGTCTGGGTGCTCTCCAGCCGCAAGCCCGACCATCGCCGCGGCAAGGTCCAGCTCATCGACGCCTCCCAATGGTTCAAGCCCCTGCGCAAGAATCTCGGCAAGAAAAACTGCGAGCTTTCCGAGGACGACATCGCCCGCATCTGCGACGCCTACCTCTCCTTCACCGAATCCCCGCAATCCAAGATCTTCCCCAACGCCGCCTTCGGTTACTGGAAGGTCACCGTCGAGCGCCCTCTCCGCCTCCACAGCCGGCTGACCCTCAAAGCCGTCGACGCCCTCCGTTTCGCCTCCGGCGACGAGGCGCTCCGCGCCGAACTCTATGACCGCTTCGGCGACGCCCTCTGCATCGCGTTCGCCACCATCCGCCCGGAGGTCGAAAAGATGCTTGCCGACTGGTCCGATCCCGCCGAGGAGCCCGACCCGTCCGAGGATGCGGAACCGGCTCCCAAGAAAGGCCTCCCCGGCGGCCTGCCCGCTGAAGCCACCGCGAAAGCGGGCATCGAAGCCTTCATCCGCCGCGAGGTCCTGCCCTACACCCCCGACGCGTGGATCAAACCCGACTCCGCCAAGGTCGGCTACGAAATCTCCTTCACCCGCCACTTCTACAAGCCCCAACCCCTGCGCACCCTCGCCGAGATCCGCGCCGACATCCTCGCCGTGCAGCAGGAGTCCGAGGGCCTGCTGGACGGGTTGCTGAAGGGAGGGCCGCGATGACCAGGAAACCGACGCCTTCCCGCCGCACGCGCAAGCCACCCGCGCTGCAGAGCAAAAACAATCGGGTATCGAGGTGTGGCACTGGAAATGACGTTCCGCCGGTGGTCAATGAAGCCGCGCTCCTCACGGATCTGAGAGCGCTGATCCAGTCCGCACGCCAGCGGATCGCCACGGTCGTTTGTGCTACCCAGACCCTGCTTTGCTGGTACATGGGACGGAGGCTCTTGCACGAAAATCTTCAGGGCGGACGCGCCGCCTATGGAAAGCAGATTCTCGTGACCGTGTCACGAGAATTGATGGTGGAGTACGGGCGCGGCTTCAGCTATGCCGAGATTGCCCGCATGATCCAGTTTGCACAGTTGTTCCCCGATGAGGCGATTGTTGTAACGCTGTCGCAACAATTGAGCTGGTCTCATTTTCATGCTTTGCTACCCATCAAGGATCCGCTCGCCCGCGACTTTTACGCCGAGATGTGCCGCATCGAACGTTGGGACGTGCGCACGCTCCGGCAGAAGATCGGCGGCATGCTGTACCAGCGAACGGCACTGTCCAAGAAACCGGAAGCCATGATCGCGGGGGAGATCGCCAAACTACGGAACGGGCAGATGAGCCCCGATCTCGTTTTCCGCGACCCCTACCTGCTCGACCTGCTGGGTCTCACGGGGACCTACAGCGAGCGCGACCTTGAAACCGCCATTCTGCGCGAGATCGAGGGCGTCCTGCTGGAGTTGGGCACGGGCTTCGCCTTCGTTGCGCGGCAGAAGCGCATGAGCATAGGCAAGGACGACTTTCATCTCGACCTGCTCTTCTACCACCGTCATCTGCGCCGGCTGATCGCCGTCGAACTGAAGTTGGAATCCTTCCAGCCCGCGCATGTCGGTCAGATGGAGCTGTACCTGCGCTGGCTGGATAAATACGAGCGCGCCCCCGGCGAAGACGCCCCGATCGGGCTGATCCTGTGCTCCGGTGCCGACGCCGAGCAAGTGGAACTGCTCGAACTCGACGCCAAATCCATTCGCGTTGCCGAGTACCTGACCGAACTGCCGCCGCTGTCCCTGCTGCGCCGTCGACTGCACCAGGCAATCATGCATGCGCAGGAACAGGCCGTCAGACGGCTGCCGGCCGTCGGAGGCCAGGCGTGACCGACTCCCTCCAGCCCTATCCCGCGTACAAGGACTCCGGCCAACCCTGGCTCGGTTCAGTTCCGCGCCATTGGCCGGTGCTGCCAAACCGTGCTATCTTCGACGAAGTGAAAGACCGCGAGCATCCCGATGAGGAGATGCTTTCAGTCACAATCACCCGCGGCATCGTCAGCCAAGAAACGCTCCTTGCCGACAGTTCAAAGAAAGACAGCTCCAACCTCAACAAGTCGGCCTACAAACTCGTCCAGCCCCGCGACATCGCCTACAACAAAATGCGCGCATGGCAGGGTGCGATTGCCGCATCCGACCTTCGCGGCATCATCAGTCCCGCCTACGTCGTTATGCGCCTTCGCGAAGACGCAAACGTGCCGCGCTACTTCCATCATCTTTATCGTACCCCGCTCTTTGCGAAAGAGGCTGAACGCTGGTCTTATGGGATCACGTCCGACATGTGGAGCCTCCGGCCAGAGCATTTCAAGGTGATCTACACGCCCCTCCCCCCGCCCTACGACCCAGCCGCCATCGTGCGTTTCCTCGACCACGCCCACGGCCGCATCGACCGGGCGATCCGCGCCAAGCGCAAGATCATCGCGCTGCTCAACGAGCAGAAGCAGGCCATCATCCACCGCGCCGTCACCCGCGGCCTCGATCCCAACGTCTCCCTCAAACCCTCCGGCATCCCGTGGCTCGGCGACATCCCGGCGCATTGGGAGGTGCGGCGCTTGCGATTCTGTATTCGAGGAAAATTGACATACGGTGCCAACGCAGCTGCTGAATTTGACAATCCAATCTGGCCACGTTACCTGCGTATCACGGACTTCAACGGAGACGGCAGCCTTCGTCCTGACACATTCCGTTCTCTGCCGCCAGAGGTGGCTAAGGATTACCTCGTGGAGGACGGTGACATCCTGTTCGCGCGCAGTGGAGCAACAGTCGGAAAAGCTTTCTTAGTTCGCACGAATACCGTAGAAGCTTGTTACGCTGGCTACCTCATTCGCGCTCGACCGAACACGAGTATAGTCATACCGGAATATCTATTCTCTTTCACGCAGAGTACCGCTTTCCTCCGCTGGAAGGACTCAATCTTCATTAAAGCGACAATTCAAAATATCGGCGCGGACAAATATGCAAACCTTGCAGTACCGACTCCTTCAATAGATGAACAACAGGCCGTTTTAGCCTATATTGAAACAGCAATTGCTCCGTTGCGCACCGCCATCACCAACCTCCAACGCGCGATGGCCCTGCTCCGCGAATACCGCACCCGCCTGTCCGCCGACGTGGTGACCGGCAAGCTCGACGTCCGCGCCGCCGCCGCATCCCTGCCCGCAACCGAGCCCGTTGCGTCCGTTCTGTCCGTCTCCCCCGATGAACCCGATGCCGCCGACGATCCCGCCCTCGAACCCGAGGAGGCCGAAGCATGAGCGCCCGTTTTGGAGTGCGGCGGCAAGCGGTATCCCGCGCGACGCCGCTTTTCGTTTCCAATACCCCCGCCGCACGATATTCCCGATTTGGGAATTCAGTATTGACAGGATAACCCAAACAGGGAATAATATGCGCGTCATTGCTCGTAAGACTCTCAGCGATTACTGGACGACGCAGCCTACCACTGAACAGGAGCTGAAGGCGTGGTTCAAGGAAGCTGAGCACGCTACGTGGCAGACGCCAGCAGACGTTAAGGCCAAGTATGGGAACGCCAGCATCCTCAAAAAAGGGCGAGTCGTGTTCAATATCTGCGGCAACAAGTACCGGTTGGTCGTTTGGATCAACTACAGCTTCCAGATACTGTATATCCGGTTTGTGGGGACGCACGAAGAGTACGACAACATCGACGCACAGGTGATCTGATGCAAGCAAGACTGATCAAGACGGCAGAGCACTACGAAGCCGCCATGAAGCGCATCGAAGCGCTTTTCGACGCGACGCCTGGCACGCCAGAAGGTGACGAGCTTGACTTGCTCGCCACCCTCGTCGCGCTGTACGAAAAGCAAACCTTCCCGATTGACCTGCCCAATCCCATCTCTGCCATCCGCTTTCGCATGGAACAGCAGGGGCTTAAGAATAAGGACATGATCCCTTATCTCGGCAGCCCGAGCAAGGTCTCGGAGGTGCTCTCGGGCCAGAGGAATCTGAGTCTCACGATGATCCGGAACCTGGTAAACGGGCTCGGCATTCCTGCCGAAGTTCTTTTGAAGGAACCCGGAGCAAAGCTCAAGGCAGAAGAGGAAGTCCAGGCATTCAAACGTTTCCCGCTCGCCATAATGGTCAAGCGCGGCTGGTTCCCAGGCTTCAACGGGACGCTGGCCGAAGCCAAACACCAGATTGAGGATCTTGCCGCCGCGTTTGTCGGTCTGCTCGGGCCAGCCACACTGGGCCTCGCACTCAACCGCCAGAATGTCCGCTCAGGCAAGAAGTGTGATGAACAGGCTCTTGCGGCTTGGCGTATCCGCGTCATGGCCCTCGCCCAGAACGAAGCCTTGCCTCCATACGCGAAGGGCACGCTGAATCACGCCTTCCTCACAGAACTGGCACGCCTCAGCTATCTGGAGGAAGGCCCCAAGCTCGCCAAGGAGTTTCTCAACAAGAGCGGCATCCACCTCGTTATTGAACGGCATCTGCCCAAGACCTACCTCGACGGCGCTGCCATGAAACTGCCAGACGGCTCTCCAGTCATCGCACTTTCGCTCCGCTTTGACCGTCTCGACAACTTTTGGTTCACCCTCTTCCACGAGCTGGCCCACGTCGTGCTACATCTAGACAAAGACGGCATTGAGATCTTCTTCGACGACCTGCAAGAAAAGGGCAAGTGTCTGTGTGAGACAGAGGCTGACGCCTTCGCAGCCAACGCACTCATTCCCGACTCCAAATGGCAGGCATCGAAACTCACGCCGAGATCAAGGCCCTGCGATGTCACTCGTTTCGCAGCATCTCTCCGCATAAACCCCGCCATTCCTGCAGGTCGAATCCAGTTTGAAGCGCACGACTACAGACTTTTCCCAAGCTTGATTGGCACAGGCAGAGTTCGCCGATTGCTTGAAAAGAGTTCTGATTAGCGAGGGCAGGTAATCGTCATGAACCCTACCGACACCACCGAAAAAGGTCTCGAATCCCTCATCATGCGCCACCTCACCGGCACGGAGGGCCTTGAGACGGGCTCGTGGGACGGTGCCGCCATCGCCGACCCGTCGGCCGCCCCCGCCGCCCCCGCGCCGGCCGGCAGCGGCTGGTTCGCCGGCGTCCCCGGCTCCTACGACCGCGCCCACGCGCTCGACGTCTCCCCCCTGTTCTGCTTCCTCGCCGACACCCAGCCCGCCGCCCTGAAGCAGTTGGGCATCACCGACTACGGCAACGCCAAGGACATCAAGCGGCTCAAAATTCTCGCCCGCCTCTCCTCGGAGATCGGCAAACACGGCGTGATCCACGTCCTGCGCAAGGGGATCAAACACGAGTCCCTCGACTTCACCCTCTTCTACGGCACGCCCTCGCCCGGCAACGCCGCCGCCGCCGCGCTTTACGCCAAGAACCGCTTCTCCGTCACACGCCAACTCCGCTACAGCCTCGACGAGACCCGCCGCGCCCTCGACCTCTGCCTCTTCATCAACGGCCTCCCCGTCGCCACCTTTGAACTGAAGAACAAACTCACCAAGCAGACCGCCGCTGACGCCGAGGAGCAGTACAAACGCGACCGCGACCCGCGCGAAAGGCTCTTCGAGTTCGGCCGCTGTGTGGTCCACTTCGCCATGGACGACTCCGAGGTCCGCATGTGTACCCATCTCAAGGGTAAGGCATCCTGGTTCCTCCCCTTCAACAAGGGCTGTAACGACGGCGCGGGCAACCCGCCCAACCCCGCCGGCCTCAAGACCGACTACCTCTGGACAGAGATGCTTGCCCCGCGAAGCCTCACCGATATTCTTGAGAATTACGCCCAGATCGTTGAGATCAAGAACCCCAAGACGCACAAGTCCACGCGCGTCCAGATTTTCCCCCGCTACCACCAGCTCGGCGTCGTGCGCAAGGCGCTTGCCGATGTCGCCGCCTGCGGCGCCGGCAAACGCTATCTCATCCAGCACTCCGCCGGCAGCGGCAAATCGAACTCCATCGCCTGGCTGGCGCATCAGTTGATCGCCCTCCGTCCCGCCGGATCCGCCCTCTTCGACTCCGTAGTCGTGGTCACCGACCGCAAGATCCTGGACGAGCAGATCCAGAAGACCGTCAAACAGTTCATGCAGGTGAGCGCGACCGTGGGGCACGCCCACCATTCCGGCGACCTGCGAGCCTTCATCGAGAGCGGCAAGAAGATCATCATCACCACCGTCCAGAAGTTCCCCTTCATTCTCGACGAGATCGCCGTGTCCGGCAACAAGACCTTTGCCATCGTCATCGACGAGGCCCACTCCAGCCAGGGAGGCAAGACCTCCTCGGCCATGAGCAAAGCGCTCGGTTCGAAAGACGACGAGGAGGAGGACGCCGAAGACAAGGTCAACGCCGCCCTCGAATCGCGCATGGCCGCGCGCAAGATGCTGACCAACGCCAGCTACTTCGCCTTTACCGCCACGCCCAAGAACAAGACCCTCGAAATGTTCGGCGATGCCCTGCCGGCCGACGCCGAGGGCAAGGTCAGGCACCGCCCCTTCCACAGCTACACCATGAAGCAGGCCATTGACGAGGGATTCATCCTCGACGTGCTTGCCAACTACACGCCCGTCCACACCTACTGCAAACTCGTCAGGAAGGTCGAAGAGGACCCCGAGTTCGACACCCGCAAGGCCCTCAAGAAGCTCCGCAAGTACGTCGAGGGCCACGATCACGCCGTCCGCCTCAAAGCCGAAATCATGGTAGATCACTTCCTCTCCGGCGGCGTCGGCAAGATCAACGGCCATGCCCGCGCCATGGTCGTCTGCAACCGCATCGCGCAGGCCATCCAGTATTTCCGTGCCTTCGAAGCCTACCTTGTCGAACGCAAGAGCCCCTACAAGGCGATCGTCGCGTTCTCCGGCGAGCATGAGTTCGCCGGCGCACAGGTCTCCGAAGCGTCGCTCAACGGCTTCCCCTCCAATGACATCGCAGGCACGTTTCAGGAAGAGCCCTACCGCTTCCTGATCTGCGCCGACAAGTTCCAGACCGGGTATGACGAACCCCTGCTGCAAACCATGTACGTTGACAAGCCCCTCTCGGGCATCAAGGCCGTCCAGACGCTTTCGCGCCTGAACCGCTCCTGCCCGGGGAAGCGGGACGTCTTCGTGCTCGATTTCCAGAATAACTCCGAAACGATCACCT
This sequence comes from Lentisphaerota bacterium, assembly GCA_016873675.1. Taxonomy (NCBI): domain Bacteria; kingdom Pseudomonadati; phylum Lentisphaerota; species Lentisphaerota bacterium. The sequence continues at coordinate 8,606 of VGWG01000015.1, forward strand.
GCGCTTTTGCCGACTACTATCGCACTACGCTTCTCAGCGAAGAGACCGATCCCAACAAACTCCACGATCTCAAAGCGGCCCTGGATGCCGAACAGGTCTACTCGCCGCAGCAGGTTGACACCCTTTGCGAGCGCTTTCTCACCGGCGCGCCCCGCGAGACCCTGGACCCGATACTCGACGCGTGCGCTCTCATCTACATCGAGTCCCTCGACACCGACGCCAAGATCCGCTTCAAAGGCGGCGCCACACGATTCGTCCGCACCTACGAGTTTCTGGCGTCTCTGCTTCCCTATACGAATTGCGAATGGGAGAAGCTCTCCATCTTCCTGACCCTCCTGCTCCCCAAGCTTCCGCCACCGCCCGACGACGGCTTATCCGACGCCATCATCCAGGCGGTCGACATGGACAGCTACCGCGTGGAGAAGAAAGACGCGCTCAAGATCCCGCTTCCCGACGCCGATGCGGAGATCGCGCCGATTCCCGTGGATAAGGTCGGCCATAAGCCCGAGGCCGATCTTGCCACACTCACACAGATCCTCGACACCTTCAACGCCCAGTACGGCACGCTGTTCTCCGACAGCGACCGCGTGATCCGTCGGTTCAAAGAAGACATTGCGCCGAAAGTCGCCGCTGATCCGGCCTATCAGAACGCCAGGGCCAACACCCCCTCCACCGCCCGCATCGAATACGAGAAGGCCCTTGAGAAGGTCATGCTCACCCTTCTGCGCGACGACACCCAGGTCTACAAGCAGTTCGTCGAAAACGACGCCTTCAAGCGTTCGGTCTCCGACATGATCTACGCCCTCACCCAGGCCGTTTCGTCATCGGCGGCGTAATCCCGTCCGCATCCGCCCGTCTGCCCTGGGGCCGGATTTGCCCGGCCGTTCACAGCAGCGCGCCGATGTCGGTGGCGGCGATCGTCACGGCGCCGATGCGCCGGGCCTGTCCGCAGAGGGCGTTGTCGTTGCTGGCGAGAATCACGGGAATCTCGGCGTCGACGCCGCGCAGGAATCGGATGTCGTCGAGCAGGACGGCGTCAGCCCGGTGTTCGCCGACGCCACCGGAGTAGGAGACCCGGACGTTCGGGGCTGGGGTTTCCTCGCTGGAGACGGGGCCGTCGAACACGATCCAGACGCGGCAGGAGGGGTGGGGGCCGACCACGCGGACGAGGTCCGCGATCATCCGCGATCGCTTCTCGCGGTCCGGGACAGCCGCGCCCGAGGGCGGCATGTAGCGCCCCTGGAGGGCGAAGAGCAGGTTGTGTCCGTCGATCAGGAGGATGGCCTTGCCGCGGCCGGTGAGGGCGCGCCGGAGCGCCAGGACGGGCTCGGGCGCCTTTCCCTCCGGCATCTCGCCGCGAGAGAGCAGGGCCGCCTGACGGCGGTTGATCGCGGCGTCGATCCGGTTGATCGCGCCTGGTTCGAGCACAGCGAACGGGGTGAGCCGTTCGGTCAGCGAACGGATGGCGTAGAGGGCGTTGCCATCGGCGGTGTGGAGGCGGGCGGTGAGGGTCTCTTCCAGCGGGGAGACAGGCTCATCGATCCTGAGGATGGCGCGGATGCGCTGGATCTCGTCATCGAGTGCTCGGACCGCAGCGGGGAGTTCGGGAGTCTGCACCAGCGCGTGGGCGAGCGCGTCGCGGGCGCGGGCGCGGGCGGCATCGAGGGCGTCGAGCCGCGCGAGAAGGGTGGCTCGGTTGCCGGAATGGCGGTCGGCGGCGGCCTGTCTGCGGAGGGCGTGTTCGACCTGTTCAAGCGCATCGCGGTGTCTCATCACGTCGGTGGCAGCCGCGGCCTCCACGGTGCGCGCATGGGCGATCCAGCCCGCGAATTCGCTGGCCAGCCGGCTGTCGAGCGCGGCGCGCAGACGCTCCTCGCGTTGCGTCCGTTCGCGGCCCAGTTCGGCCTCCAGCTCGCTGCGCTGACGGATCACCTGTCGTTTCTCGGCGGTTTCCGCATCTAGCCGGGCGGCCAGATCGTCCCGTTCGGCGGTGAGGGCGTCGGCGAGTTTCTGAAGCCGGACCGCGCGCGCGGCAGAATCCTTGAGCGCGCGAAGCTGGACGCGGAGGTCTCGGAGTTGGTCGTTCAGATGCGCCTTCTCGTCCTGCCACGCCTCGCGGGTAAGAGTGAGGGTGAAGGGCGGCGCCGTTCCAGCGACGCCGCAGGCGTCCAGCAGTCGGCCGAAGACATCCCGCAGACGCGCAGTGGCGGCGGCGGGATCGACCGGGGCGAACGGCGGATTCGCGCGCAGCCAGCGGGCGGCGGCCTCGCGGACGGTTTCCCGCTCATCGAGTTGAAGCGCCAGGAGGATGCGGGCGGGGCCGAAGAGCGCGGCGAGGTCATGGCGCAGGTCGGCGATGGCGGATTCGGAAAGGTCGGCGATCAGGGTGCGGTTGAGCGAACCGTGCGCCAGCAGCCGCCGCAGCGCGTCCGAGAGTCCGTCGGTCGCCGCCGCCAGAACGCGGAGGCGCGTTCGGATGAGCGCGGTGTTTCCGGGGCGGAATCCGCCCGACGTGAAGGCCGGATCGGTCGCGGCAAAGGCCGAAACTGCGTCATCCGAAAGGGCGTCAATCACCCGGTCGCGTTCAGCCGAGAGGGCGTCGGCAAGCGTTGGCGCGGTGTCGGACATGCCGGGTGCGGGGTTTAGGCGGCCGCAATCGCGCGGCGTAGCCAGGGGAGGTACTGCTTGGTGTAGACCACAATGGAGGCAAAGTTGACGAGGATGGCGAAGGCCTCCAGAGTGTAAATCAACGGGCGGGGAAGCCAGAACGGGTGACAGGCCAGATAAACGTAAATGATGCACCCAATGGGAAAGCTGATGGCGGTGCGGAGCTTGCCCATCCAATTGGCTCGGACGTCGGCGCCGTAGGCCGAACCGACGGAGCGGAGGAAGGTCACCCACTGATCGCGCAAAATGTAGAGGACCGTGAAGACAAGCATGACGACGGCGTGGACCGATTCGGCAGGCTGCTGCCGGGCAAGCAGGTAGAGCAGGGTCGGGAACACGACGAGGTAGAAGACCTTGTCCATGAGCGGATCCGCCATCGCGCCGAACGCGCTCACCACCCGCCAGCGGCGTGCGAGCAGGCCGTCAAACAGATCGGTGACTGCGGCGATGACGAGGCAGGCCGTCGCGATCACGGCCAGTGCCAGAGAGGGCCGGAACGCCTCGACGAGCGCGAGCGCCATGAACAGAAAGACAAAAGGAACACGCGCGAACGTGATTGCGGTGACAATGAACAAGGCATTTAGACGTGGCGTCATGGTAGCGAAATCCCTTTCACGGGGACACTATACACCAAAGCGGAATCTTTGTCAGCCGGAGAGTCAGGGCATTGCAACTTCTGAGCGCATCCTGGTCCTTCTTCCTCCTCCGCCCTCGCTCACGCCGAGAGCCCCGCCAGCCAGCCGCTGGCGAATGCCCAGGTGAGGTTGTAGCCGCCGCACGGGCCATCGAGATCGACCAGTTCGCCGGCGCAGAAGAGGCCGGGAACCCGCCTGCACGCCAGGGTCCGGGGATCCAGATCATCGAGCGCCACCCCGCCGCGCGTCACCATCGCGCGGTTCCAGCCATCGGTCGCCGTGACCGTCAGCGCGGCGCCGCCGCAGCACGCGGCCAGCGCCTCCAGCCGCTTGCGTCCCGCCTGAGCCAGCGGCACATTCATCAGGCCGGACTGCGCACACAGGGCTTCGGCCAGCGCGCGAGGCATCTCGCCGGAGAGGACGTTGTGGCAGGCCCGTCGCCCCAGCCGGGCACCCCATTCATCAAAGCGGCGCCTCCAGGCAACCGCGTCGCGATCCGCGTGCGCGGCCACGAGCAGCACCACGCCCGGGGCGCCGCAGTCCAGCCGCGCCGAGACCTCTCTGGACAGGTTGAGCACGGGCGGGCCGCTGATCCCGCGGTGGGTGAACAGCAGCGGCCCGACGCGCCCCGCCTTGTCCTCGCCCTTCCCGGCGAGGCGGATACGCGCCCGTTCCAGAACGATTCCACTCAGCGCGTGCGGCCAGGTTTCGGCGGTCACCAGCGGCACCAGTGCCGGGACCGGGCCGACCACCGTGAGGCCCGCCTCGCGCGCGAGGGCCAGGCCGCTGCCATCCGACCCCAGGGCGGGGTAGGCGCATCCGCCGGCGGCGAGCACCACGGCGTGAGCGCGGGTCGGCCGTCCCGCCGCGATCACGCCCGTGATCCTTCCCCCGGGCGCCTGAGTCAGCCGCTCGACCCGTTCGCCGCAGACCAGACGTGCGCCGACCCGTTCCGCCGCCAGCCGGAGCGCCGCCAGCACGTCCGCCGCCCGCTGGCTCCGGGGGAAGACACAGGCGTCGTCCGCCTGCACGACCGTCGGCACCCCCTCGCGGAGGAAGAACGCGCGGATCGCCTCCGGTCCGAGGACCGCCAGCGCGGGGACGATGAACCGGCCGCAGCGGCCGAACGCCACCGGCCAGGTTTCCGGATGGGTCGCCGTGGTGAGGTTGCATCGTCCGCCGCCGCTGGCCAGCAGCTTCCGCCCCGGATCAGCCAGCCGTTCAAACACCGTCACGCGTCGGCCGCGTCGGCCGGCCGCAATTGCCGCCATCAGCCCGGCGGGTCCGCCTCCAACCACAGCCACGTCGGTTTCGCCATCCATTCAAAGCCCCGCTCTCCGTATGCCGAGATACATCTGCAGACCCTAGACGCCAAGACGGTATCGCATCAGGAATCGCGTGTCAATACGGGCGCTCATCCTGCGCAGCTCCGTTACGCGCTCCTTGACAATCGGGGTGTAAAACAAGGATACTTCCATCCGTCGAAAGGGTGTTGGGGCGGACGCGCGCCGGCGAGCTTGCGTGGCGAGGCGGCGGACTTTTGCTGAACGGATTCCCGAGGTACAATGAAACAACTTGATTTATGCGGCGCGTGGACATTCTCAAAGGAGGGGTCGAAGCCGTCGTGGCCCGGGACTGTCCCCGGGTGCGTGCATACCGATCTGCTGGCGGCTGGAGAAATCGAAGATCCGTTTTACCGGGACAACGAGGCTGGGCTCCAGTGGATCACCCGCGAGAACTGGGTGTATGAACGGACATTCCAGATGGAGGACTGGAGCGCGTTTGACCGGGTGCTGCTCCGCTGCGAGGGGTTGGACACGATCGCCACCGTGACGCTCAACGACGCCGAGCTCGGCACGACGGACAACCAGTACCGGACATGGGAGTTCGACGTCACGGGCGTCATCCGGACGGGGCGCAACACCCTCCGCATCCGCTTCGAGTCGCCCCTGGCCTACATCGAGCGCCGGGCCGCGGGCGAGCGGCCGCTGCCGGGCTGGGCGCCGCCGCATGAGACGGCCCTCCGCCCCTGGATCCGCAAGTCGCCGTGCAGCTTCGGCTGGGACTGGGGACCGGTGCTGACCAGTTCCGGAATCTGGAGGCCACTGGAGATCGTGGCCTTCAACACCGCCCGGATCACCGATGTGCGGGTGCGTCAGGACCACTCCCGGATCAAGCAGGGGGTGGTCGGCCTCGACATTGACGGTGTCGCGGAGATCGCACCGTCTCGCGACGGGGTGGCGCTCGACGCCCATGCGCGGGTCTATTACAAGGGCGCCGTGATTGCCGAGGCGCGCGGAAAATGGTCGGATGGCCGGACGCATCTGCACATCGATGTCCGCAACGCGCAACTGTGGTGGCCCGCCGGCATGGGCGACCAGCCGCTGTACGAGGTGGTCCTCAACGTGCTGCAGCAGCGCGTTCACATCGCGCACGCCTCCCGTCGCGTCGGCTTGCGGACGTTGCGGCTGGATCGCCACGAGGACACCTGGGGAGAGTCGTTCCAGTTCGTGATCAACGGAATCCCGTTCTTTGCCAAAGGGGCCAATTGGATTCCGGCCGACGCTTTCGTCGTCCGCCTCACGCGGGTGGAGTATGCCCGCCTCATCAAAGCCGCGGCCCTGGCGAACATGAACATGCTTCGCGTCTGGGGCGGCGGCATCTACGAGAGCGACGCCTTTTACGATTTGTGCGACGAATACGGCATTTGCGTCTGGCAGGACTTCATGTTTGCCTGCGCGGCTTATCCCGCGTTCGACGAGGCCTGGATGGCCAACGTTCGGATCGAGATCGAGCAGAACGTCAGCCGCCTGCGCCACCACCCCTCGATCGCGCTGTGGTGCGGCAACAACGAGCTGGAGCAGGGGCTGGTGGGCGACACGTGGAGCAGCAGGCAGATGAGCTGGGAGGATTACGGCAAGCTGTTCGACCGACTCATCGCCGGGGTGGTTGCGGAGCAGGATCCACAGCGCGACTACTGGCCGTGCAGTCCCCATACCCCGCCCCCGGGCGACCGGAAGAATCACGCCGATCCCGCGCGCGGGGATGCGCACCTGTGGGACGTGTGGCACAGCCGCCAGCCGTTCGAATGGTACCGCACATCCCACCACCGGTTTTGCAGCGAATTCGGATTTCAGAGTTTTCCAGAACCGCGCGCGGTGGAGCGATACACCGCGCCGTGCGACCGCAACATCACCAGCCCGGTGATGGAGCGGCACCAGCGCAGCGGCATCGGCAATGCGGTGATCATGCACTACATGCTCGACTGGTACCGCATGCCGAACGGCTTTGAGAACACGCTGTGGCTGAGCCAGATTCAGCAGGGAATGGCGATCAAGTATGCGGTGGAGCATTGGCGGCGCAACCGACCGCGCTGCATGGGCGCCCTGTACTGGCAGCTCAACGACTGCTGGCCGGTCGCGAGCTGGGCGTCGATCGATTACGAGGGCCGCTGGAAGGCGCTGCATTACATGGCCCGCCGCTTCTATGCGCCGTTGCTTGTGTCGGGCGTCGAAAAGCCCGAGGACGGAACTGTCGACATCCATGCGGGCAACGACCCGCTCAAGCCCTTCAATGGCAAGCTGGCCTGGCGCATCACGCGGGTTGACGGCAAAGTCGTCCGCAGCGGCGCGATGCCGGTGATGCTCGCCGCCGGCAGCACCGCTCTGCTGACGACGCTGGCGCTGTCGGACCTGATTGCCCAACATGGCGCGCGCAACCTGATCGTGTGGCTGACGATGCTCGATGGCGAGGGCGCGGCGGTCTCGTGGAACGTGGTGACCTTCTGCCGGCCCAAGCACATCGAATGGCATCCGCCGAATCTCAAGGTCGAGATCCGCGCCTGGGACGACAACAGCTACGCCGTCACCCTGTCTTCCAAGGTTCCGGTGTTGTGGCTGTGGGCCTCGCTCAAGGGTATCGATGCCAAATTCGACGACAATTTCATTTGCTTGGAACCGGCGCGGCCGATGCGCATCCGGGTGACGCCAGCCGTTCGGATGAAGATCGACGATTTTCGCGAGGCGCTCGTCCTGCGGTCGGTCTGGGACACCTATCAGGATCCGTGCGGTGAAGCGCCCGTGCCGGCCGCCCTGCCGTTGAACCGGGTGGCCCTCTTGGCGCGGCGGGTCGCGGCCCAACAGGAAGCGACACGGAAAGGCGGCAAGACGGTTCGCACACGAAAAAAGCGTTAATGGTTCAGAAAAGGAAGGATCAGATGAGGAAACAGACGAGCAAGCAGGCGGCGTATGCGCTGGGCGTGGATTACGGCACGAACAGTTGCCGGGCTTTGTTGGTGGACGTGGCTGACGGAACGGAGGTCGCTTCGGCCGTTTTCCCCTATCCGACCGGTGAAGCGGGAATCATTCTCGACCCGAAGGATCCGAATGTCGCGAGGCAGAATCCGCAGGATTACATCGACGGCTTCATCCACACGGTCGCCACGGTGGTGCGTGATGCGGCTAAAAAGGTCAAAGGTTTTTCTCCCGAACAGGTGGTCGGCATCGGCGTCGACACCACGGGTTCGACGCCGCTGCCGGTGAACGCCGACGGCATTCCGCTGGCGATGACACCGAAATTCCGCAAGCACCCGGCGGCGCAGGCGTGGCTGTGGAAGGACCACACGGGTTGGTCGGAGGCGGCGCGCATCACCGAGGCGGCCCACCAGGCGGGCGTCCCGTATCTGGCCAAGTGCGGCGGCACCTATTCAAGCGAGTGGTTCTGGTCCAAGATCTGGCACTGCGAACAGACGGCTCCCGAGGTATTTGACGCCGCATATACCTGGGTCGAATTGTGCGATTTCGTCCCGGCGTTCGTGACTGGAAACATGAAGCCCGAGCGGATCGCGCGGTCGATTTGCGCGGCCGGGCACAAGGCGATGTTCGGCACGGCTTGGGGCGGACTCCCTTCCAAGGCGTTTCTGAAGAAGCTCTCGCCCAAGCTGGCAGCGTTGCGCGACCGGTTGTATGAGACCACGATGGCGTCGGACGAGATCGCGGGCTTTCTGACCGAGGATCTGGCTCGCGCGGTCGGGTTGCCGCGTGGTGTGCCCGTCGCCGTGGGCGCCTTCGACGCACATCATGGCGCGGTTGGGGCGGGGATCAAGCCGGGGCGGCTGGTGAAGATCATCGGCACATCGACGTGCGACATCCTCGTCGGGCCGGAGCGGGCCGCGATCGCCGACATTCCGGGCGTGTGCGGTCTGGTTCCCGGTTCGGTCGTTCCCGGCATGATTGGCCTCGAGGCCGGACAGTCGGCCGTGGGCGACATCTTCCTCTGGTTCGCGCGCAACGGCTGTCCCGCCGAGTATCGCCGGGCCAGCGACGGCGCGTCGATCGCCGCGCTCGAACAGGCGGCGGCTGGGCAGAAGCCGGGCGCGTCGGGGTTGGTCGCGTTGGACTGGAACAACGGCAACCGCACGGTACTGGTCGACCCGCTGCTCAGCGGCCTGATGGTGGGGCAGACGCTCCATACGACGGCGCCTGAGCTGTTTCGCGCGCTGGTCGAGGCCACGGCCTTCGGCGCGTGCACGATCATCCGGCGCTTCGAGGAGCATGGGGTCGCGGTCCGTGAAGTGGTGACCTGCGGCGGCATTGCCGAGAAAAGTCCATTCCTGATGCAAATCTACGCGGATGTCTGCAACCGGCCGATGCGGATCAGCCGGTCGGCGCAGACTTGCGCGCTGGGCGCGGCGATTTTTGGCGCGGTTGCGGGCGGCGCGTACCGCACCACGGCGGCGGCTCAGAAGGCGATGACCGGCGTCAAAGACATCGTCTACAAGCCCATCGCGGCCCACGTCAAGGTTTACGCCGAGCTGTACGAGGTGTACCGCTCGCTGCACGACGCATTTGGCAAGACCGGTTTGCATCCCGATCTGGAGGGGGTGATGAAGAAACTCATCGCCATCCGCCAGAAGGCGCGGCAATAAGGGTAGGCTCGAAAGCGGAGGCACACATGCTGGAGGCGCTCAAGCAGGAAGTTCTGGAGGCCAACCTGGATCTGGTCAGGCACGGGCTGGTGATCCTGACGTGGGGGAACGTCAGCGCGATTGACCGGCGTTCGGGCCGGGTGGTGATCAAGCCCAGCGGCGTGGCCTACGACGCGATGAAGGTCGGCGACCTCGTCGTCACCGACCTCGACGGCCGGGTCGTGGAGGGCGCGTTGCGCCCCTCCTCCGACTTGCCGACGCACTTGGCGCTGTACCGCGCGTGGCCGGAAATCGGCGGCGTGGTGCACACCCATTCGTTTCATGCGACGATGTTCGCACAGGCGTGCCGCGAGATTCCGTGCCTGGGCACGACTCACGCCGACCACTTCCACGGGCCGGTTCCGGTGACGCGCGTGCTGACCGAGGCCGAGGTGACGGGCGACTACGAGGCTAACACCGGCGCGGTGATCATCGAGCGTTTTTGTGAGCTGGCTCCCGCGCATGTGCCGGCCGTGCTGGCCGCCAACCACGGGCCTTTCGCCTGGGGCGCCAGCGCCCGCGAGGCGGTGCACAACGCCGTCGCGCTCGAAGCCGTGGCGCGTATGGCGCTCGGCACACTCCAGATCAACCCCGGTATCGGGCCGATTCCGACCTATGTGCTTGAGAAACACTTTGGCCGGAAGCACGGACCCAACGCCTATTACGGGCAGGCCCGATAACATGAACACACGTCGTTGCCGGTCAGTCTGGCAGTCTCGCCACTGGCTCCGATGGGCCTGTCCGGCTCTGGCACTGCTTCTGTTTGTGACTGCCGGGTGCCGCACCACACCGCCGACAGAGTCGGCGGTGGCGGCGATCACCCGCGAGCTGGCGACCACGAACGATGCGGGCGTGGTGGTCAGCGGTCGCGATGTGGCTTATGAGGACATGGCCCTGCTGGTCGAGGCGATCCTGCTGGTCAAGCAGGGCTATGTCGAGGAGCGACCGTTCCGCGAGCTGCTCTATGGCGCGATCGACGGGATGCTGGTTTCGCTCGATCCGCACAGTGCGTTTTTGCAGCCCTCAACCTATGAAGCGCTCCAAGAGGAGACCCATGGATCGTTCTGCGGGATCGGCATCACGATCGGCGTGCAGAACGGCATGCTCACCGTCATTGCGCCGATCGAGGATTCGCCGGCCTTTCGCCAGGGGCTACACTCGGGCGACCGCATCGCGGCGGTCGAGGGGACCACGACTCGTGGCATGACGGTGGATCAAGCCGTCAGGCGCCTGCGGGGGGCGCGCGGCACGGCTGTGACCCTCACGATCCACCGAGAGGGGGCCGAGCCGAGGGACGTGACGATTGTGCGCGACGAGATCCGGCTGATCAGCGTCAAGGGCGCGCGTCTGCTCGAAGACGGCAACGGCTATGTCCGCATCATCCAGTTTGGAGAGAAGACCCCGGCCGAGTTTGACGGGGCGCTGCGGGGCCTGCGCGCGCAGAATCTCAAGGGTCTGGTCATTGACCTGCGGGGAAATCCGGGCGGCCTGCTCGAATCGGCGGTGGAGGTGGCGCAGCATTTTCTTCCCGAGCGCGCGCCGGTCGTGACCATCCGGGGGCGCGCGGGCACGTCACAGGAACGGGTGTTTCGCGCGGCGGGCCCGGACCACGATGCGGCGCTGCCGCTGGCGGTGCTGATCAACCGCGGCAGCGCCAGCGCATCGGAGATCGTCGCTGGCGCCCTGCAGGACCACGCGCGCGCCGTGATTGTGGGCGAGACCTCGTTCGGCAAGGCCTCGGTGCAGAACGTGATCCCGACCCAGACGCGGCCGTCGTGCGCGGTAAAGCTCACGACCGCCCATTATTTCACGCCGCTGGGCCGGCTGATTCATGGGAAAGGGATTGTGCCGGGCGAGGCGATTCCCATGAAGCAGGAGCAGTGGCGCCAGGTGCAGCTCAAGCGGCTGTACGAGGAGATGCCCGACGCCTACCCGGTCGATCAACGCGAATCGGTGGCCGATGCTGTCGACACCCAGTTGGAACGGGCCCTCGCGCGGTTGCGTCCGGCGGCGCCCGGCAACGCGCAGGACGCCGAGGCATCGCAGGCGCCGCAGGGAACGAGCCCCGAAGCAATCCCGCCCTCTGAATAACCCTCTCAGCCCGAGCCCCATGACCCTTCTTGGCATTGAGACTTCCTGTGACGAAACGGCGGCGGCGGTGGTGCGCGGCGGGCGGGAGGTGCTGTCGAGCGTGGTCTACAGCCAGATCCCGCTGCATCAGCCGTATGGCGGTGTCGTGCCTGAGATTGCCTCGCGCAGCCACGTCGAGAAGGTTGGGTCGGTCATCCGGGAGGCTGTCGAAGGCGCGGGCATTGGCTGGAATGGCATTGATGGCATCGCCGTGACCTATGGACCGGGGCTGGCGAGTTCGCTGCTGGTGGGTCTCTCGGCCGCCAAGGGCTTGGCGGTGGCGCTTGGCAAGCCGCTGATTGGCATCAATCACATCGAGGCGCACGTCCATTCGGTGTTTCTCTCGCCCGGCGCGCCGGACCCGGCGGAGGCCCTTCCGCTGCTGGCGCTCGTGGTCTCGGGCGGCCACTCCTGCCTGATTGATGTGCCGGCCATCGGCGCGTACACCGTGATCGGTCAGACCTTGGACGATGCGGCTGGCGAGGCCTTTGACAAGGCGGCCAAACTGCTGGGCCTCGGTTATCCCGGCGGCCCCGCGATCGATCGCGCCGCGCGCGGGGCTGCGCTGCGTCCGGGCCTCGACTTTCCGCGCGGGCGCGTGCAGCCGGACAATCCCGGGCTGTGCGGGATGCGGGCCGACTTGTGCGTGAGTTTTAGCGGACTCAAAACCGCGCTGCTGTACCTGATTCGGGAACAGCCGCCGCAGGGCGATGACGATGTGTGCGCGATTGCCGCCGCCTACCAGGAGGCGATCGTGGCGGCGCTGGCCGAACGCTGTGACCGGGCGCTGGCGGGCGGACGCTATCGCTATCTGGCGGCCGGCGGCGGCGTCTCCCTCAACCGCTCCCTGCGCGAGCGCCTGCAGACTGTGGCGGCGCGCCGGGGGGTCAGCCTGCTGCTGGCCGAACCCCGATACTGCGGCGACAACGCCGCGATGATCGCCGGGCTGGCCGGCGCGGGTGGCGGCACCTGCGGCGACCAGACCCTCGCCCTCGACGCCGTGCCGAGTCTGGCAATAGAATACAATTGACTGTATATGCATGCGCAGGGTTACACACCAGCAACATGGCGCTATCGAGTAGGACCCTATCGTATTTTTTTTGCTCTGGATGAGTCCGAGCGCATGGTGTTCGTTCTATCGATCGATGATCGAAAGGATGCGTACAGATAATCCGGAAGGGAAACAAGGCATTCCAACAGAATGAACCGAGGAGGATGACACCCGCCGAGCATTGCTGCTTCGCGGGTTGACATGCGATATGCCTTACAGTATAGTAAGAAAAAACAGAGCAGTAAGGAAATCAACCGACATGGTCACAGCCTCATTGACAAGCAAAGGTCAGATTACTATTCCTAAGACCGTCCGAGATACTCTGCGCCTTCACACCGGCGATCGGATTGTGTTCATCGTGCAGGGTGAAGTCGAAGCCATTATGCGGCCGGCCACGCGCACGGTGGATCAGGTCTTTGGTCGCCTGCACAAATCCGGTCAGGCGCGAAGGACCGTGGCCGAAATGAATCAGGCCATTGCCCGGCGAATGCAGGCGAGACAATCATGATTGCGCTCGACACGAATATCCTCGTCCGCTTTCTGGTGCGCGACGACGAAACGCAGGCACATCTCGTCTATGCCCGCTTCAAGCGGGCCGAGTCCGCACGCGAAACGTTGTTCGTGCCTCTGGTGGTGCTGCTCGAAACGTTCTGGGTTCTGGAAAGCGCTTATGATAAGACCCGAACAGAAATTCTCGACGCGCTGGAAGACCTGAAGAACATGCCGATATTGAAATTCGAGAAGGATCAAGTGCTCCACCGGCTCCTATTCGAAGGCCGCAAAAACCAGTTGGATGTTTCTGATCTTCTCATTGCCCTGAGCGCACAATCTTGCGGCTGCACGGAAGGACTCACTTTCGACAAAAAGGCCACCTCATTTCCGTTTTTCCGTTTGCTGACACACACCGGGACGTAGTATTCCGCGCCCCGCCAGCCAGTAGCCAGTGTTGCACTGGCTACTGGCTGGCGGGTTCCGAAACATTTTATCCCACATGCGGCAAGAATACGCTTCGCTTCTGACCCCATTGCCGGATCAGCCGCGGATGCGGGCGAGAAGCTCGTCGCGTTTGCCGATCATCAGGTCGCGGGTCTTGGCTTCGACGTTGAGGCGGACGAGCGGCTCGGTGTTGGAGCAGCGGACGTTGAACCACCAGTCCGCGTACTCCACGGAGATGCCGTCCAGCTCGAAGCCGTTCCCGTCGGCATAGGCCGCCTTAATACCGGCGAGGATCGCGCGTGGGTCGCCGGTGACATGGGTATTGATCTCGCCGCTCGCGCTATAGACGCGCAGGGGAGCGATGAGCGCCGAGAGCGGCTTGCCGGCTCGGCTGACAATGTTGGCGATCGAGAGGACCGCAAGCGCCGACGACTCGGTGGTGTAGTTGTCTTTGAAATAGTAGTGGCCCGACAGCTCGCCCGCGAACAGGGCGTCGTGTTCGCGCATCTGTTGCTTGATGAAGGCATGGCCGACACGCGACATCATCGGCGTGCCTCCCGCCGCGTGGATCGTCTCCTTGACGATCCACGACGAGCGCAAATCGTAGAAGATCACGCCTTTCCGCGTGGAGAGAATATCCTGGGCGATGAGCGCGGTCACGAGATCCATGGGGATGACCGCGCCGGTTTCGTCCACAAAGCCGACACGGTCGGCGTCGCCGTCGAACGCCGCGCCGAAGGCATAGTTGCCGCTGCGGACGCGTTCCTGCAGAGCTTCGAGCGTCTCGACGTTCAGCGGGTTCGCCTCGTGATTAGGGAATGTGCCATCGGGCGTGTCAAACAGGGGGTCGATGCACAGCAGCCCCGTCAGCGTCTTGGCCTCCCAGATGCCCATGCCGTTGGCCATGTCGGCGGCGATGCGAAGCGGCCCACCGGCATGATTAAAACCGGCGACATGGGCCGTGTACGCAGGGAGAATGTCATGGGTCGTGATGGTTCCGGTTCGCGCCGCCCGGGGCGCAAAAGACCCCGACTGAACGATCCGTTCGATATCGGCGATTCCAGAGGCTCCGGAAATCGGCACCACGCCTTTGCGGCAGAGTTTGAAGCCGTTCCACTCGCCCGGGTTGTGTGAGGCGGTGATCATCACCGAGGCGTCGGCGCCGAGTCGGCCGTTGGCATGATAGGACATCGGCGTGGAGCACCAACCGATGTCGATCACGTCTGCGCCCTGTTCGTTGATCCCCTTCGCCAGCGCGGCGAACAGGGGTTCTGAGTGCGGGCGGATGTCGCGTCCGATCACAACCTTCCGGCAGCAGTCGCCCAGATAGGTAACAAACGCGCGGCCGATGCGGTACGCAGTTTCCGCCGTCAGGTCGGTTCCGTAAATGCCCCGGATGTCATAGGCTTTGAAGATGCCAGCCATAGGTGTATGTGGGTGTGTGGCGTGATCGATAACAGACTGGTGCGCCTGGCGGGGATCGAACCCACAACCTTCAGCTCCGGAGGCTGACGCTCTGTCCAATTGAGCTACAGGCGCGAGAAGAGGACACATGATAGAGGTTCGGGCTGCAGAGAGCAAGCGCCGTTTTACCTTCATCCTTCCCATTGACGGCGCGGGTGGGCTGGTGTACGGTATCCGAAGTTCACACAGGGAGCCAAGCGATTCATGACAGCAGACAACACAGCGGGCGGTTGGAACGGCAGCGGGGGACGCGCGCCGCGGATTCTGCTTTTCACCGGCGATGGCAAGGGCAAGACGACCGCCGCGTTAGGAATCGCGCTGCGCGCATCCGGGCACGGCCTGCAGACGCTGATCGTGCAGTTCATCAAGGCGCATGCCGCGACGGGCGAGTTGGCGGCGCTGCGGATGTTGGCGGGGGTGGAGGTTCGTCAGGCAGGACTCGGTTTTGTTCCCCGGTCCGACGACGCGCCGCAGTTTGCCGCGCACCGCCATGCGGCGGCCGAAGGGCTGCGCGCGGCGGCTGCGGAGCTGGCGTCGGGGCGCTACCGGGTGGTCATTCTGGACGAGGTGTGCACCGCCGTGGCCCGCGGCCTGCTGGATGAGGATTCCGTCGTCGCCGCGCTCAGCCAGGCGCCCGCAGATGGCGTCATCGTGCTGACCGGCCGCGGCGCGACACCGGGTCTGATCGCGCGGGCCGACACGGTGACGGAGATGCGCTGCATCAAGCACGGTTTCGACGCGGGTCTTCCGGCGCAGCCCGGTGTGGAGTGCTAGTCATCCCGGCATTTGCAGGGCGGCGGCGAAGGCGCCGTCGGTGCCGTGGCGGACGGGATGGCGCGCGACGGTGGCGAGCAGGCGCAGGCCGGATGAGGCGAGGCAGAGCCGCTCGATCTGCCGCGCGTTCTCCTCGGGTTCGAGGCTGCAGGTGGAGTAGACGAGGATGCCGCCGGGCGCCAAGAGCGCCAGGGCGTTGGTGAGGATCGCGCGCTGGTGGTGCACCAGCGTCTGCAGGCGATGGGCGTTGAAGCGCCAGCGGGCGTCGGGCCGGCGGCGGAGGACGCCGGTGTTGGAGCAGGGGACGTCGAGGAGGATGCGGTCAAAGCGACCGCCGGCCTCGGCGGGGGTGAGGCGTGAGGCGTCGCCGGGTACGGCACGGACCCAGCCCATCCCGGCGCGCGCCAGATTCTCGTGGAGAAAAACGAGCCGATCCTTGTGCGCATCCAGCGCGATCAGCTCGCCCGGAGGCGTGGCGCCGCGGGCGCCGGCGAGCAGGCGCGAGGCGATCTGCAGGGTCTTGCCGCCGGGCGCGGCGCAGGCGTCGAGAATGCGCTGCCCGGGACGGACGTCCAGAAGGTCAACCGCGGCGCGGGTCGCCGGATCCTGGACGACAAACCACCCCTCGGCGAATCCGGGGAGGGTCTCCAGCCGCGGCGCGCCGTGGGGGAGCGTCACGGCGGTGTCGGGCGCGGCGGGGTGGGGGACCGCCGCGAGGGTTTCGCATCCGGGACAGGCCGCCAGACGCGCGATCCAGTCGGCCGCGCCGATGCCGCAGTGCGGGAGCAGGGCGATGATGGTCTCGGCGGGGCGGTTGTTCCATTCGCAGAGCGCGGCGGTCTCGGCCTCGCCATACTGCTCCACCCAGCGGGCGACGAGGGCATCGGGGTGCGAGAGGCGGACGGCCAGCGGCTGGCGGGCGAGCTCGGCGGTGAGTGCCTCGCGGTTGCGCAGAAGATTGCGGAGGACGGCATTGACGAAGCCTGCCGAGCGCTTGGATGCCTGCTTCGCCGCCTGGACGGTCGCGTCAACGGCGGCGTAATCGGGGACGCCGGGCATGTAGAACAGTTGATAGGCGCCGGAGAGGATGGCAGCGAGCGTCTCGCCAGTGGGCATCTTCTCGACGTGCCGCGCGAGGAGCCAGTCGAGGGCCCGGCGCTGACGCACCGTGCCGTAGACGAGGTCCATCACAAAGCCGCGATCAGGGCAATCGGGGATGATGCGATCAGGAAAGTCCTGGGAACTCAGCCAGCGCGACAAGACGCGGATGGCGGTACGGCGGGACGTGGCGGCGGGGGTGACGGTCTCGGTGGTGTGTGTCATGTGGAGTGCTTCGGATTGTGAGGGGCGACCTGCCGGCCGCCCGTACGTCGCAGCCTCAACTGGCCGCAGGCGGCGTCGGCCTGGCGGCCGCGCGAGTGGCGGAGGGTGGTGTTGATCCGCGCCTGCTCCAGAACGGCCTGGAAGCGGGCGCACGTTTCGGCGTCGGGCGGGTGGCCGTCAAAGGCGGCGACCGGGCTGAGCGGAATCAGGTTGACCCGGCAATGCAGGGGTCGGAGGAGGCGCGCAAGGAGTTCGGCATGGCGGGGTTGGTCATTCAGGCCTCGGACGAGGGTGTACTCGAAGGTGATGATCCGGCCGGTGCGCGCTGTGTAGTCGGCACAGGCGGCGAGCAGTTCGGCGATCGGCCAGCGGGCGGCCACGGGCAGGAGCGACTGGCGCAAGCGGTCATCCGGGGCGTGGAGCGAGACCGAGAGCTCGACCTGCAGCCCCTCGTCGGCGAGGCGGCGGATGCCGGGGACGACGCCGCAGGTGCTGAGGGTCATGCGGCGGGCGCCGATGGTGAGTCCGCCGGGGGCGTTGAGGACGCGGATGGCGCGGAGGGTGTTGTCGTAGTTGGCGAGCGGTTCGCCCATGCCCATGAAGACCACATTTTCAGGCCGGGCATCGGGCGCGGCATTTGGTGTGGCGCGGAGTTCGCGGGCGGCGGCGAAGACCTGTCCGACGATCTCGCCCGCATCCAGATCACGGGCCAGGCCCAGGGCGCCGCTGGCGCAGAAGGCGCAGCGGAAGGCGCACCCGGCCTGGGTGGAGACGCAGAGGGTTTGGCGGTCGCGGGAGGGGATGAGGACCGATTCGATCCGCTCGCCGTCCCGGCAGGCGAGGAGGAACTTGGTGACGCCGTCGGGGGATGCCGTGCGCTCGCAGACCGTGAGGGCCGACAGGTCGCAGCGGCCCGCGAGGGTCCGGCGGAGCGCGGCGGGCAGGTTGGTCATCTGCTCCCAGTCGGCGACCAGGCGGCAGGCAACCCACTGCCAGAGCTGCGCCGCGCGGAACGCGGGGACGTCGAGCTCGGCGCAGAGCCTCTTCCAGTCATCGGGCAGAAAGCCGGCGGCAAGGGGAATGGTGGTGGCGGCAGGCATAAGTCGGTTAGTCCGGACGGCGCATCACTCCTGGTTGTTCGCGGTGGAGGCGGGTGTGCGGATGATGATCCGGCGCGAGGTGCGGTCGGGGAGGACGGTCAGGGCGACCTGCACGGCGTCCGGTGGAAGGAGGTCGCCGGCCCGTTCCGGCCATTCGATGGCGACGATGGCGCCGCTCTCCAGATAGTCGGGGAAGCCGATGGCCAGAAGGTCGTCGGGGCCGGTCAGGCGGTACAAATCCATGTGGACGAGGCGTCCGCCGGGGCCGGTGTAGTCGCCGACGAGGGTGAACGTGGGGCTGGTCACGGGGCGGGCGATGCCGAGGGTGTGGGCGATGCCCTGGACAAAAGCGGTTTTGCCGACGCCGAGGTCCCCGGAAAGGGCGACCACGCCCCCGCGCGGCAGGAGGGACGTGACACCGGCGGCCAGGCGCCAGGTTTCGGCAAGCGAATGAACGGTCTGGTCTGTCGTCATGGGATAGAGTATGATGCAAACGGTTCGTTTTGACGAGTCAGAAGCTGGGCGAAGGGAGTCACTCATGACCAACTACAAACTGGTGATGCCTGAACACTTGAACCACTACGGGTTTCTCTTCGGCGGCAATCTCCTCAAGTGGGTTGACGAATTCGCCTGGATGGCGGCGAGCCTGGACTATCCGGGATGCCAGCTCGTGACGATCGCCATGGACGCGGTGGAGTTTAAGAAGGGGGCTCGTGACGGGGCAATCCTCCGCTTCGAGATCGAGCGGGCGCGCGAGGGGCATACGTCGGTGACCTATCGCGTGATGGTTTTCCGGCGGACGCTGCACGAAATGACGGAAGAGGAGATGTTCGGCACCGCCATCACCTTTGTGCGGGTCGGCGCGGGCGGGGTCAAGCTGCCGTTGCGGGACGCGGCCGGAATCTGACGCATGCCACAGGAAACGCGCGGAAGTGGGTATGTGAGTCTGTGCACCGCGCCGGTAGGGCGGCGGCGTCCCGCCGCGCCGCAGATCAAGACGAATGCCACAGGGAGTGGGGGAAGGTCCGTCCCTAGTCAGGTTCTTGGGATCTCCATCCCGATGAAGCGCTTGCAGAACCGGGGAAGGATGTGCGGTTCTGATATGCGGACCTTTGTCGTGAGCTTTGTCGCGAGCTTTGTTGAACCCTCTATGGGCGAACCGGTTGCGATTCGACAACGCTCACGACAAAGCTCGCGACAAAGAGGGTGGAATGGCTTAACTTAGCGCCATTCGGGACGGACCTTCCGTCCTTCCGCCTCAGCCGGGCTGAGTGGGGGGGGGGGACTCAGTCCCAGGCCAAACCTTCTGCTTATCTCCTTCCGACTATCCTTACGATCCGCAAGATAGGCCGCAAGTCGGCATCATGACATCCCAATTTCCGTTGCTGCGTCCACCGTATTCATCTATTATCTACACCGTTGTGGAGATAGCCTGAAACGGCTTGATCACTTGTTCACCAAGGAGATGATGCCGATGAAAATCAAGAACCTGATAGGCATAGTGACAGTACTTTCGGTTTCACTCGCCGGATCGATGTGTATGGCACGTGATTCCGGGATGACCGTCGCTGTGGCGACAACAAACCTGCAATCTGGAGCAGTACTTGCAACGAACAACATTGCCCAAGGGTTTGTAAAAGATGCGAATTTGCCAGATGACTTCATCACCGGACAAGATATGAAAGTCCTGTTAGGAGTTAAGCTCGCAAAGCCGGTCAAGAAAGGGGAACCCATCAAGAAGTCTGATCTCGACAATCCCCCCAAAGCCGTTCAGAGCTCAAAACCGAAAGTCTTTGACTTGACAATCGAGTGACATCGTTGCCAGCAATCGGCTCCTGCCGACGCCGGTTTTTGGGCAGGTAGGTGCCTTGGCTCATCATCTGTTTTGGTGTGTTCGTGGGAGCTTCATTCTTGTGGAGACTGATCTACGATAAAACCAGAGGGCTCACGGTCGTGGTAGCTTCGCACATTCTTGCTGACCTTGGTTGGGAGGGCGACCTGGTTGTCGGGGCGAACGCGACGGGCTACCTGGTGACGCTGGTGGAGCGGGTCACGCGCTTCACGCTTGTGGGCTGGTCGCGGACCAAGGAGGCGGACGAGGTGGCTGCCGAGGTCATCCGCCGGCTCGGCATGATCGGCGTGGCCTGCACGGGGATCACGTTCGACAACGGGTAATCGTTCACGACCCCGCCGTTTGGATTGGTGGTGCATCCCCTCGACGCTCCGAACGTCCGACGAAGCCGTGCGCGAAGCGTAAACGACAAGGTGTGCGACGAAGACCGCCGACGAAGTGTTTGGCCAACACCCGCTCGACACGTCGTCCCTACACCTCGGCGCACGCTTCGTCGTTTACGCGTCGTCACCACATTTCGTCGAGCGGTTCATCCTGCTCACCCAGGCTTTGCCGCGCCTACGCGCCCTACACACCAGTTTGCAAGTGCCTCTTCGGGCACGGCGAGAAGCACCTGGCCAACACGCTGGCGTCCCTCAACATCTTCGCGTTCCTGTCGCGCACCGTCCTTGAACTCGTCGGCCGTGGAGACACGACGCCACGCGCGTCTCCCAGGCGTGACGCGGCAACACCGGTTCGGCATCCATCGGCAACCCAGCAAAATACCGCCGTCACGCTTCAAGAGCTTGCATCGGGCCACAACCCATGCTCAAAATCACTAGCTCCCCCAATAATCATTCCGCGACCCGACCCCAAAATTAGAATTGCTGCCGCCGCCGCCCAACCTGCGCTTGTAAACTCCGCCGTTCTGTGTCAAAATGAACCCGCTTTCACACGAAGGAACGAATGGCCCACTCGCCAGTGTTGCACTGGCTACTGGCTGGCGCGACGCTAAACATGTCGAAGCATCGTACTTTACAAGGGGCAGCCGTCACCCCCTCCACAGGCGCACCGGATGCTCTGGTACCGTTGTTGGATGAATTGCAGGCGGCGGTCGCGCAACAGCGCGGGCACAAGGCGCTCGGACTGGCCAAGTTGCTGCGAAAACATCCCGCCTACGGCCCGCAACACACCGCGCTTGTGGCCCGCGCCTACGAAGTTCGTATGGCCGAAATGCTCGCGTCCGGGCAGCATAAATCTGCGCAGGAGTTGCTGCAGGTGCTGACCGTGCAACAGCCAGCGGTCGTCGCGCTGATTTCCAGCCGTCCGGCCCTGCTTGTCGAACTGGGCGGAGGGGCGGGTCAATTCCTGGCCGGGTACGGACTGGACGCGGCGTTGACCGAAGCGATCGACACGTGCATCCGCCGCGATTGCCGCGATCCGCGCCTGCTGGCCCAGCACCCCCACCTGACGGAGGCGCATCCGTTAAAGGTTGCGGCTGCCACCATCTTGAAGGCGTGGGATGAGATCGAGAGCGGTGCCAGCGCCGAGGCGTACGCGCGTCTCCCGGAGGTTGTCGGCCGGCGCTCGCCGTTCATCGCCTGGCGGCTATTCATCCATGCCTTGCAAGCCGCGTATGCAGGCCACGATGCGGATGTGCCCGCCTTCCTGGACCGGATCGCAGCCGATAGCGCCGTGCGTCCCCTCGCCGATATCCTGCGCCGCATCCTAGCTGGCGAGCCACCGCAGACCCCACGCGAAAGGATAGTGCATGCGAAGCTCGTTGCGCCGTCGCTGCATGGGACACTGGTGCAAATCGACCAGCATCTGGCAGCCGGAGAGTTAACCGAGTCGCGACGGATTTTCGATGAGCTGGCCCGCCAGCCGATCTGGGCAGAACGGAAACACCTGTTCGGCGAAATGGCGGCGCGTTATCTGTTGGCCGCCACCCCCACGATCAACCGGATCTGCAAGGAGCGCGGATCGTTCAATAAAGCGGACGAACTATTTCTATCCTTCCGGCAAAATCAGCAGTTCACGGCAAGCTTTGTCAAATTCATGTACTGGGACGATCACGATTGTGCCGAGGACTGGGAGCTTGTCATCCAGCACAGCAAGCCGCCGCCGCTGGCCATGGCACTGATCTATGACCGGCTGGCCACGATCTGCCTGACGCGGGAAGAGGACGACTCGGATGACGATGCGTTCGACGACAAGTTCGACGATGCGTTCGAGATACATGATCCCGATGCCGATGTCGATGCTGGCCGCCGAGTCGAGAAACTATGGCAAAAGAGCGCGCAGATCCATCCCTTGCGCGAAACGTTTGTTCACTGGCACGCGGCGATGCAGCGTTGCAAGGGGGACGATGAAGCCGCTCTTCAGGCGTGGATCAAGGCCTTCCCGGAGGATGTCACGCCGCTGCTGGAGTTGACCGCGCTTTTCCGATCCAATCGAACACCCCAGAAGGCCTTGTCCATGTTCAAACGGCTGGAAAGCGTGGCGCGCGGTCGGCCCGAAGTCGAGGCCCTGCGGCCGCTGCTGCGTCTCGACAGCGCCGCCGGGCGCCTGACCCGCCGGATGTATGCCGCCGCAGAAAAGGATCTGGACGAAATCGCCCCGAATGCGCCGGAGTTCATCCGGGTCGTCTGCGCCACGCTGCGATGGATTTGCGCCTCGCGGAGCGGTGGCGATGCGGCGGCGCGACGCGCGGCTTGGGAGGTTGCCGGACATCCGATCTGGGCGTACCAAGCCGTAAGCGTGCTGGCGAGTCAGTGGCGTGCGGAGGTGTCGGCGGAGTTGACCGAAGTCGATGCATGGCTAACGGCACAGGCCCGGTCAGCACCCGCGCAATTGGTGTTAGATTTCGCCAAACTGGCTGCACAGCCGGATGCGGTCTGGTCCTTGAAGCGCCGGTTTCCCTGCGGTGCGGTCATCGTTGCCGCCTGTCGGGATCGCTCGGCAGACGCGGATTCGGTGTGGTCTCTCCTGCAAGGTCTTTTCAATCCCCATGTTTTGTCCCAACCGGGAGCACGCGCGCTTTTCTGGGCGCTGACCGGTAACGGCCTGGCACGGCGCGACGCGCGGACGCCGGAGTACCTCGCCTACCGCGCGCTGCTCTACGATCCGTTGTTCATGCCGCCCGACGACAATCCGAATTTCGATGCGCTCGTTGACCGTGTAGATGAATGTCTGGCGGTGGCGCACCACGTGGCTCATGCATCAGGACGCATGGAGGCTGTGCAGGCCGTCGAGTCCCTGTCCCGCCACTGTCGTGCGCCCGTCAATCGCAAACGCCAGAAAGCGCGTCTGACCGACAAGACCCGCGACCGCTTGCTTGAACAGGAGATCGGGATCAGCGCCTGGGATGACGTGCCGGGCCGTCTGAAGGAAAAGGTGCGGCACGGCAGGGTTGATATTTTTTCTGAACTCCAAAGCAAACGGCGCTCGACTCGCGCGCGAACCTCGCGCCCTGAGTCCGGGCCGGACTTCAACCAGCCGGAGTTGTGGTAACCATGCTTTATCCCTACCTGACCTTGGATGTTCCCGAGACGGCGACCGACGAGGAGGTGCGCCGCGCGTACCTGCAGAAGATTCGCATCTATTCGCCTGAACAAAGCCCCGACGAGTTTCAACGGGTGTGCGAGGCGTACGAATTGATCAAAACCGAACTGGCGCGCACCCGGTTGCACTTGTTTGGCATGCGCGGGAACAATCCAGGCGCGCCCATGGCCGATCTGGTGCCCAAACCGGTCACCGTCGAGCGACACCGAGCTGGAGTAACCCTGTGGATCGAAACGAATACGAACCAACCCTGACGCCGACGGCGATCCTTCCGGATCCCCAAGCGGAATCTGTCGCCGAAACGCCGAGCGACTGGCGCGAGGACATCCTGTCGGATTTCCGCGCCTGGCTGTACAGCCTGACGGATGACGACGCAGAATCGTCGGTCGCGGACGAAAGTCCGGTTGTTGAATCGACCGACTCGACCTCGGATACAGACGAGCCGGATGCAGTCAAACCCGACCTCGCCGATTTGGATACAGACGAACCGGACGCATCGGAACCGGATTTGGAAACGCTGTTCGGTGAACTTGCGGCGCTGCGTCAGGAAACCCGCCTGGTGGGACGCGCCAGCCAGCAGGCGGAACGGCAGCTCGGATCACTGGCCGAGAGCCTGCGCGCCGAGTTGCGCGAGCAGAACGAACGGTTGGCGCGCACCACGGCCGACCTGAAAACCCAACTGCCGATCGCCCGGCGCGAAGCACAGGGCGCGGTGCTGACGGAGCTGATCGCCATCCGCGCCGCCCTCGAAGACACGGTCCGGGCCGCCCGTCGGCGCACGCTGCCGCCCTGGCCCTGGCTGGGCGCGGCCCGTCAGTTGCTTCAGGAAGGGGCGACCAGTGCGCAAATGGCTCTAGACAAGGCCGACGATGCCTTGCGTCGCTTGTCCATCGCCTCCGTGGCCGAACCGGGCGAGCCCTTTGACCCGAAGTGGATGCGGGCTGTTGCCACCGTGACAGGCTCGGGCCGGCCCGCCGGAACCGTTGTGACCGTCGTGCGCCAGGGTTGGCGGCGCGAAGATCAGGTGTTGCAAACCGCCGATGTGGAGGTGTCAAAAGCGTTATGAACGTAATGAATGCAGATCCCGTGATTGGCATCGATCTCGGAACCACCAACAGCGAAGTGGCCGTATTCGTGGACGGACGCGTCGAGACCGTTGAGGAGAACGGCACCGCCATCCTGCCGTCCTGCGTCGGACTGGACCCCGCCGGCAATCTGCTGGTCGGCGTCGAGGCGCGCAACCAATTGGTGCTCTATCCAGACCGGACCGTGCGCTCCGTGAAGCGCAAGATGGGGACGGATGCGCTGCTGACTCTGGGTGACCGCACCTTTCGTCCGCAGGAGGTTTCCGCCATGATCCTGCGCCGGCTCAAGGAGCGCGCCGAAAAGCGGCTGGGGCGCCCGGTGGCCAAGGCCGTGATCACGGTGCCGGCGCAGTTCAACGATGCGCAACGCCAGGCGACGCGTGATGCCGGCGCCATCGCCGGCCTCGAAGTCCTGCGCATCATCAACGAACCCACGGCCGCCTGCCTGGCCTACGAAGCCGCTCACAAGCACGGTGCCCGCACGGTCCTGGCCTTCGATCTCGGCGGCGGCACGTTCGACGTTTCCATCGTGCGCATGGAGGGCGACGTGGTCGAAGTGATCGCCAGCCACGGCGACAACCAGCTCGGAGGCGACGATTTCGATACCGCGCTGGCCGCCAGCATCGCAGACCGCCTCTACAGCCGCCAGGACAAGCCGGCACTGCTCACCCCGACGGCCATCTTGCGCCTCAACCGTGCCGCCGAAACCGCGAAGATGCATCTGTCGGACCAGACCTTCGCGCGCCTGATCGAAGACCAACTGCCGACGGAGCGCGGCGGCATGGACTGCATCGACGAGGAGATCAACCGGCTCACGTTCGAAGATATGCTTGAGCCATTCCTAACGCGCATGCTGGCCGCCGTGCATCGGGCACTGGCCGATGCGGGGCTGAAGCCCCGCGAGATCGACGAGATTGTGCTGGTCGGCGGCTCCACCCGCATCCCAGCCGTGCAAAATCTGCTGGAACGCGAATTCGGCAAGCGCCCCCGCACGGACGTACACCCCGACTTGGCCGTGGCCTACGGTGCCGGCGTCATGGCATCCCGCCTGATGGGCGCGACCGAGCAGCGCATCCTCGTGGACATTACGCCGTACACCTTCGGCACGTCCTGTCTGGGCGATGTGCGCGGACAATACTGCCCATACCACTTCGCCGCCGTGATCCGCTCCGGGGCGCCCCTGCCGGTCCGCCGCGCGGAAAGTTTCTATACCTGCTATGACTGTCAGGAAGTTGTGGAGGTCAACATCTTTCAGGGCGAAAGCGATGACGCACGCGAAAACACCTTGATTGGCCGGTTCATGATCAAGGGCCTTTCCCGTGTCCCCCAGAACAACGAGATTGTCCTGCACATGGCTCTGGATCTGGACGGCATCTTGCGCGTGACCGCCACGGAGAAAGCCACCGGTCTCTCCAAAGAGGTGGCCATTGAGAACGCCCTGGCCAAGCTGGATGCTGCACAACTTGAGAAATCGCGCAAGGAAGTCGCCGCACTCTTCGCGTCGGCGCCGTTGGATGATGGAGACGCCCATGCGTGTGGGGACGATGACGCGGGCCTTGCCACCGAAGAACCCCCGCCCGACGACTGCGCAGACCTGCTGGCGCGCGTGACACAGGCACGCGCCAAGATGGATGCGGCGGATCAGGCCGACACGGACCGGATTCTGGCGCAACTCGCGGCCGCGCGCGAGGCGCGCGTCGACGCGGCCGTGGGCAAGGCCATAGAGGAATTGAAAGACATCCTCTTCTATCTGGAATCCGAATGAACAACTGCCCCACCTGCAAACGCACGCTGGAGAAGGGCGTCCCGACGTGTCCTCGTTGCGGCTGCGATCTTTCCACGCTGCAAGCGGGTGACCGCGCCGCGCGTCAGTGGTTTGAAGCCGGGTGTCGAGCCTTGAGGGAAAGGGATTTCGACGCCGCTACCGCCGCCTTTGATCGCGCCTGGCGTTGGCGTCACGACCCCGCCTTCGCGTCGGCCCGGGCCGTGGCCGCTCTCTGCCTCGGCCACCACGAATTGGCGCTCCACCGCCACGGGCAGGCGCAAGAAGCACTCCACCCCTTAAACCTAGAACCGTAAGTTGAACTGAACTTTGGTCTTTTTTGTGGACGCATTCACGGCGATTGGGCAGCCCTTTCCGGCGGTGCGCAAACTTCATCCGTGCCAGACTATTTCTATGTCCCCTGAGGCTCCCCTGAGGCTCCTGGATTGACTGAAGGCCGAACCGGCAAATGCCTGGCCCGCCGTCACCCGCCGGGCGCCGCAATCGGCTTCAGGCGCAGGTCGCGGGCCGCGCACAGTCCTCCCCAGTCCGCAAAACGGAGCGGTCGCGCCCCGTCTTTGCGCTTCGGGCCGAAGTTGTCACGGTGTTGCTGGAAGACCTCGTTCACAAACGCCTTGCTGCCGATCGCCAGACCGTCGCTGAAATAACGAACCCGGCATCGCAAAACATCCCGCAACGGCAGTTCCCCTCGCTGTTTCACGATCTGTTGAACCTGTTTCACGGTAAGAGTCGGCGGCAACGCCGCGCCGCCAGTGGTGCGTCCGCTTTCAGGGCCGGCTGCATCAATCAGATGCCTGTAACGTGATGCAACCGTACGCCAACACCCGGCATGCGCCTCGCCAAAAATCAGCGCAAGTCCCTCGCGGGCCCGTTTCCCGCCAGCCACGGCCTCGCCGTAGCCGCACCAGGCGTAGTCCCGTGGATCGCTCACAATCCCCGCGCGCACGGCATTGAGATCAATGTACGCCGCAATCGTCGCCAGCGCGCCCACACTCTGGCGCTCCCGCAGCGCATGCGACGGCGGCTCGATCATCACGCTCTTGAATCGGTCCTCCCACAGCGTGCCGGTCCGTCCCTTCCGCCGGTTGTACCATTGCGTGAACCGTTGCTTCACCGTCTTCACAAACGACCCCGCATCACACATCCGCACGCGCAGCCGATCCTGCTCCTCCTGCACCCGAGTATCCAACCCGTGCGTCCGCCACAACGCCCATTGATCCAGTATCGCCACGACCTCCCGACGGTCATACATTGCCGCCAGGCGTTCCACAATTTCCGCTTCGCCAAGCTCGCGCTTCGCAGGCACCTCGGCCAGAATATGGAAATGATTGGAGAGGATCGCATAGGTCAGCACCCGTACGCCACTGAACGTCTCGACTCCGCGCATCAACTCCCGAAACTTCTCCCGCTCCACGTCCCCCAGAATCATCTGCCGGTCCACCACCCGGCTGATGCAGTGATAATAACCCTTCCCATCCGCTGTGATCCGTGATGCTCGCATGACAGCCCCCTCTCTCTGCGGTTGTAGCGGGGCAATGTTAGCACATCGTAGTTGCCATATCCACAACAAGTGACAGATTACGGGGGCGGGGCGCCTTGTCTACCTTGCTCCGCAACCGATCCGAAGGGGTTCTGCAAGAGCCTCGATTAAGTAACCCTCATCAGAACCGCCATGCGCCCACGGGTGCGTCAGCGGGGCGGCGCGAAACGGGCAATGATCGCCTCGGCCGTGCGGATGCCGTCCACGGCCGCGGAGGTGATGCCGCCGGCGTGGCCGGCGCCTTCGCCGGCGGGGTAGAGGCCGCCAATGCTGCTCTCGCCCGATTCGCTTCGCGGCATGCTCACCGGCGATGAACTGCGGGTCTCCACGCCGGTCAGGATGGCGTCGGGCAGGTCGAAGCCGGCGACGCGCCGGCCGAACTGGGGGAGCGCCGCGCGGAGGGTGTCCGCCACATACGGCGGCAGGCAGCCGCGGAGATCCGCCGGCCGCACGCCGGGGGTGTAGCTGGGCGTCACACGGCCAAACTGCGTGCCGGGCACACCGCGCAGAAAATCGCCGACCCGTTGCGCCGGGGCGCAGTAATTGGCGCCTCCGAGCGCGAACGCCAGTGATTCCCATTGCCGCTGGAAATCAAAGCCGCTCAGGGGCGAGTCGCCCGGAAAATCGGCGGGCGTCACGCCGACCAGCACCGCGGCGTTGGCGTTGACCCGGTCGCGCGCCGAGGCGCTCATGCCGTTGGTGACGATGCCGCCGCATTCGGATGCCGCCGCGATCACCTCGCCGCCGGGGCACATGCAGAAGGTGTACGCGCTGCGCCCGTGGGGCGCGTGATAGGCCAGCTTGTAGTCGGCCGGACCCAGACGCGGATGTCCCGCAAAACGGCCATATTGCGCCGTGTCAATGAGCGCCTGGGGGTGTTCAATGCGCACGCCCACGGAAAACGGCTTGGGCGTCAGGCGCAGGCCGCTGTGATGCAGCATCGCCACGGTGTCGCGCGCGCTGTGTCCGATGGCCAGCACGCAGACCTGGGCGGGCAGGGATTCGCCGGTTTGCAGGCGGACCCTGCGGAGTTGCTGCTGATCCAGATCGAGACCGGTCACCTGGTGTTCAAAGCGGACTGATGCGCCCAGCGACTCCAGTCGCTGGCGGATCGCGACCACCACGGCGCGGAGGCGGTCGGTCCCCAAATGCGGCTTGGCGCTGACGAGGATGGAGGGGTCGGCGCCAGCGGCCACAAACTCCTCCAACACCTTGCGGCAGCGCGGATCATTGATGAGGGTGGTCAGCTTGCCGTCCGAAAACGTGCCGGCGCCGCCTTCGCCGAACTGCGCGTTGGAGTGCGGGTCGAGCGCCCCCCCGTTCCAGAACGCCTCGACGTCCCGGCAGCGCTGCGGCACCGGCCGGCCCCGTTCCAGCACGATCGGCCGGTAGCCGGCCTGCGCCAGCGTCAGCGCCGCAAAAAGCCCAGCCGGACCGGTGCCCACGACCACGGGCCTGTGCTGCAAGGGGGCTGTGCCGGGGGAGGCCGGATGGTAGGATTCGTCGGGGGAGGCGACCACCTGGGGCGAGGCGGCGGCTTGGAGCAGCCGAGACTCGTTGGCCACGACGACATCCACGGAATAGGTCAGGGTGACGGCGTTCTTTCGTCGCGCATCGATGGCCTGGCGGCGCACCACCCACTGCTGCAACGCCCCGGGCTTCACGCCCAGAACACGGGCGGCCGCAACCGCGATGTCATCGGGGGCGTGATCGAGCGGCAGGTGTATGTCGTGGACACGGAGCATGGAGCGGTTCCGGGGAAGAGAAGGGTTCAGGGTTCAGGGAAAGGCGCAAAGCACGAGGTCATTGAATAAACTGCCGTTTCCAGGTTCATTCCCTATTGCTGCGGCGCGGCGGGGACGCCGCTGCCCTACCTTGCGTTTCGCGGCTTTCTGAACCCTGAAACCTGAACCCTTCCCAACGGCTAGGCCCGCGCCGGGCCTGCCAGCCGGGCGTTGATGGCGGCGGCGGCGCGGCGGCCTTCGCCCATGGCGAGGATGACGGTGGCTGCGCCGAGGACGATATCGCCGCCGGCGTAGACGCCATCGAGGCTCGTCTGACCGGTCTCGTCGACCAGGATGTTGCCGTATTTATTGACGTTCAGGCCGGCGGTGGTCTGGCGGATCAGCGGGTTGGATTCGTTGCCGATCGCCACGATCACGGTGTCCATCTCCATCTCAAACTCGCTCCCCTGGATTTCAACCGGACGCCGGCGGCCCGAGGCGTCGGGCTCGCCCAGCTCATAGCGGAGACATTCGATGGCTCGCACGCAGCCGTTGTCGTCGCCGAAGATCCGCTTGGCATTCTGGAGGATATGGAATATCACGCCCTCTTCCCGCGCATGGGCGACCTCCTCGACGCGGGCGGGCATCTCCTGTTCGGTGCGCCGGTAGATCAGGTGCACCTCTGCCGCGCCCATCCGG
Source organism: Lentisphaerota bacterium (assembly GCA_016873675.1). Lineage (NCBI taxonomy): Bacteria > Pseudomonadati > Lentisphaerota > Lentisphaerota bacterium. Next base: position 38,877 of record VGWG01000015.1, read on the forward strand.
AGGGCGGTGCGGGCGGCGTCCATGGCGACGTTGCCGCCGCCGAGGACGGCGACCTTGCGGGATGGGTAGATCGGCGTGTGGGCCTGCGCGGTGTCGTAGGCCCGCATCAGGTTGGAGCGGGTGAGGTACTCGTTGGCGGAAAAGACGCCGACGAGGTTCTCGCCCGGGATACCCATGAACTTCGGCAGGCCGGCGCCGGTGCCGACGAAGACGGCATCAAAGCCGTCCCGATCCAGCAGGTCGCGCAGCTTGCGGGTGCGGCCGATGACGTAGTTGGTCTCCAGCGTCACGCCCATGGCCTGGAGGGTCTCGATCTCCTTCCGGACAATCGCCTTGGGGAGGCGGAACTCGGGGATGCCGTAGACGAGGACGCCGCCCGGTTTATGAAACGCCTCGAACATCGTGACGGCGTGGCCTTCGCGGCGGACATCGGCCGCGACCGTGATCGAGGCGGGTCCCGAGCCGATGACGGCGACTTTTCGGCCGGTCGGCGGCTTGATGGCGGGGACCGCCTGTGCGCCGCCCTCCCGCTGGCGATCAGCGACAAACCGCTCGATGCGGCCGATGGCGACCGACTTGTTGACATCCTTGAGGATCTTGCCGAGTGTGCAGGGTGCCTGGCACTGCGACTCCTGCGGGCAGACCCGGCCGCAAACGGCGGGGAGCAGCGACGCCTCGCGAATGATGGCGATCGAATCGTCAAAGCGCCCCTCGGCCGCGGCCTTGACAAAGGCGGGGATGTTGATTCCCACCGGGCAGCCGCCGACACAGGGCGCATTCTTGCACTGGAGGCAGCGTTCGGCCTCGAGCTGGGTCTGTTCGGGCGAATAGCCGAGAGCCACCTCGTTCATATTGCTGCGGCGGAGGTTCGGATCCTGGTTGGGCATCTCTTGCGGCGGGATGGCGGCGCGATCCTTGGCGGTCAGCGGTTTTCCGGACGCTCGGATTTCGGCCAGTTTGGCGGTGGCGGCGTGATGGAGCTGATCGGGTGTGGCGTGAGACATAAACGTTATCCAGCGGCGAGTTTGTGGGCCTGTTGTTGCAGATGGCAGGCGTGGTGGTCGGCGTCCTCCCGGCTCTTGTAGGAGCGGAGGCGTTTCATCATGTTGTCAAAATCGACCTGATGGCCGTCGAATTCGGGGCCATCGACGCAGACGAACTTGGTCTCGCCTCCGACGGTGACGCGGCAGCCGCCGCACATCCCGGTGCCATCGATCATGATGGTGTTGAGCGAGACCACCGTCGGAACGCCATACGGGCGCGTCGTTTCGGCGCCGAACTTCATCATGATTGGCGGGCCGATCACGACGGCCAGATCGGGTTTCGGGTTCTGTTCGCACAGTTCCTTTAGGGGGACGGTGACCAGCGCCTGACGGCCGCGGGAGCCGTCGTCGGTGACGATGATCAGATCGTCGGCGAGCGCCCGCATTTCATCCTCCAGGATCAGCAGCGACGCAGTGCGGGCACCCATGATGATGGTCAGGCGGTTCCCGGCGGCCTTGAGCGCCTCGGCGATGGGGTGCAGCGGCGCCACGCCAATCCCGCCGCCCACGCAGACCACATGGCCGAATTTCTCAATGTGGGTGGGTGTGCCCAGCGGACCGAGGAGCGCCGGAATGGTATCGCCGGGGTTTTTGTCGGCCAGCAGGTGGGTCGTTCGCCCGACCGTCTGAAAGATCAACGTGATCGTGCCGCGTACCGGGTCGGCATCGGCGATGGTGAGCGGTATCCGTTCGCCGAAGGCATCGTCAACCTGGACGATGATGAACTGGCCGGCCTTCCGTTCGCGCGCGATCAACGGTGCCTCGACTTCGATGCGGAAGACCTCTGCGGAGAGCTGCTGCTTGCGAATGATTCGGTTCATGCATGCCTGTTTGTTGGCCGATGGAAACGGGTATGTCGTGACAATTCGAGATATAGTAGCAAAACAGCGCCCGGCCGGACAAGCGCGAATCAGCGCCCGAACAAAACGCACCTTACTTTAAGGCTTGCGAAACGGCAGGCTTATCCAGTACACTCCGAGACAAATTATCTTGGGGTAGTGTTCTCACTGCGATGAAAGGGACCACGATGCGCGCGTTTGTTTTGGGAATGGCGCTCTCTGGACTCCAATTGGTGGCCCGGGCCGATGGATTGAGCGTCGAGTCGTTCAACCATGCGGGACGGCTGACATTCAACGAAATTCCGACCGCGACGGTGTACCGGGTGGAATCGGCGCCCGCGCCTGGCGGCTCGTGGAGGGCCGCTTCAAACGGCGCTGCGCCGATTACGCTTGTGGCGAGCGGATCGGGCAGCGTGACCTGTTCCGTTCCGATGGACGTCGCACGGCAGTTCTACCGTGTGGTGGCGACCGTGACCAACGCATCGCCGCAGGACGTTCCCTCGTTTCTGGTGTTGGTTCCGGGAGGAACGAACAGCGGAAATGATCCAGACTTGGGAGCGTATTCCCTCACGGTCGCGACCTTTTACATGGACCCTCGAGAGGTCACGAAGGCGATGTGGGATGAGGTCCGGATCTGGAGCGCAAGCTATGGATACGCCTACGATAATGTCGGATCGGGAAAGGGGACCAACCATCCCGTACAGGGGGTCAATTGGTATGACTGCGTGAAGTGGTGCAACGCCCGGTCCGAGAAAGAGGGACTCACGCCAGTGTATTATGCCGATTCCGACATGT
>VGWG01000016.1 GCA_016873675.1 Lentisphaerota bacterium
TCATTGACCAGCCGTTCGTTAAGGAACCGAAGCAGACCATTACGCAGGTGGTCAACGACGCCGCCAAGAAGGCGGGCGACACGATCACGGTCACCCGCTTTGTCCGCTTCCAGCTCGGCGCGAGCTAGAACCGTTCGCGTGCACATGGGAGAGTGTGTGTGGGAGTGTGAGGTCGGGGAGCATTGCCCTTTCATTTCGATTAGCGGCTAAAAGCGGCGTCGCGCGGGATACCGCTTGCCGCCGCACTCCGAGACGCTGCCGTCGGGGCGCTGCTTTTTTCCGGTGGCCAGCGCAGCTCGGCACCGCTTTTCCGGCGCAAGTCTGTGTCATTGCTGGCTGATTCCGACCTTCGTGATCTGAGTGGTGAAACCCACGCAGACTCACACACTCACATACTCACATACTCACACGCCCTGTCGCCCGCCGACCACCTGAACGTTTGACAACGGACGCGCATTGTGATTTCATCACTGTATCACTGTATCACTGTATCACTGTATCACTGCGTCACTGCGGCTATGTTGGGCGGTACGGGCTGTTGATGATTGATCGGTATCGAATTGGGGGCCGTGATGTGCGGAATCGTGGGCTACGTGGGGCTTGAGGGCGCGTGCGGCGTCCTTCTGGCCGGTCTTCGGCGACTCGAGTACCGCGGCTACGATTCGGCGGGGATCGCCCTGGTGGATGACGGACTGTTGCACGTCGGCAAGTCGGTCGGCAAGGTGCAGGGACTGGCCGACCGGATCGCGTGCGAGTGGCGGGAGGATGTGTGCCGCCGGGCGGGCACGGGGATTTGCCATACGCGGTGGGCCACGCATGGCGCGCCAACCGAAGCGAACGCCCACCCGCATCTGGACCGGTCGGGCCGGATCGCGCTGGTGCACAACGGCATCATCGAGAACCACGCCATGCTGCGGCGGAAACTCGAGGCGCGCGGCCATGTGTTCGCCTCCCAGACAGACACCGAGGCTCTGGCCCGGCTCATCGGCGAATGTTACCGGGGCGATCTGACGTCAGCTGTCGCCGAGGCCCTGAGCCATGTCACGGGAACCTACGGCATCGCCGTCGCATCGGCCGACCATCCCGGTGAACTGGTTGCGGCCCGCCAGGGCAGCCCCCTGGTGCTGGGCATGGGCGTCGGCGAGACGCTGGTGGCGAGCGACGTGACGGCGGTGATCGGCCGGACGCGGCAGGTCGTCTACCTCGAGGATGGCGATGTGGTCCACATCAAAAACGGTGAAGCCGACATACGCACCCGTGACCGGGTTCCGGTCTCGCGCAGCGTCGCCCAAGTGGACTGGGACGCCGGCGCGGCTGAAAAGGGCGGTTTTGCGCACTTCATGTTAAAGGAGATCTACGAGCAGCCCGAAGCGATCACGAACGCCTTTCGCGGCCGGCTGGATCTGGAGGCGGGCACGGCGATGTGTGCCGGCCTGGGAATGTCGCCGCGCGAGCTGGCCGCCGTGCGGCGCATCGTGGTCGTGGCGTGTGGCACGTCGCTCCATGCGGGCATGGCCGGCAAATACGCCATTGAGGGCCTGGCGGGAATCCCGGTCGAGGCGGAGCAGGCGGCGGAGTTTCGTTATCGCAACCCGATCCTTTCGCCCGACGACCTTGTCCTCGCCGTGAGCCAGTCGGGCGAAACCGCCGACACGCTGGCGGCGGTGCGCGAGGCTTCTGGCAAAGGGACGTGGGTGGCGGGCATTTGCAACGTGGTGGGATCGACCATCGCCCGGGCGGCCGGGCGGGGCGTTTACCTCCATGCGGGGCCTGAGATCGGCGTCGCATCGACCAAGGCCTTCACCAGCCAGCTCACGGTGCTGACGCTGCTCGCGCTCAAGTTTGGCCGTGGCCGCAGGCTCTCCCGCGAAGAGGGGCTCGGGCTATGCCGCGAGATACAGGCGCTCCCCGACGCCGTGCGGTGCGTGTTGCGGCAGAATGAGCGGATCGCCGAGCTGGCCGAGCGGTTTGTGCAGACGCGGGACATGTTTTACATCGGCCGCGGGGCGCTCTATCCGGTGGCGCTGGAAGGCGCGCTCAAGCTCAAGGAGATCAGCTACATCCACGCCGAGGGGTACCATGCGGCCGAGCTGAAGCACGGGCCGATCGCGCTCCTTGACGAGCAGGTACCGGTGGTGGCTCTGCTGAACGACATGCCGGGCAAGGACAAGACGATTGGCAATGCGCAGGAGTGCCGTGCGCGCGGCGCGCCGGTGCTGGGAATCGTCACCGAGGGCGACGACGAAGCGTGCGCCGTCTCGGATGCCGTCATTGCGGTGCCGCGGCTCGGCTTGTACACCACGCCGATCGTCACGGTGGTCGCGCTGCAGTTGCTGGCTTATCATGTCGCGCGTCTCCGCGGTTGCGCCATTGATCAACCCCGCAATCTGGCGAAGAGCGTCACAGTCGAATAACCTGCGGAACGGGGCATAGGGAGGTTGCACATGGGTCAATTGTTCGGCACGGATGGTGTGCGGGGGCAGGCGAACCGGGATCCGGTGACCCCCGAGATGGCGATGCAGATCGGCAAGGCCGTCGCGGCGGTCATCGGCTCCAGCGGCCACGGCAGCACGCGGGTGGTTTTGGGCAAGGACACGCGGCTGTCGGGCTACATGCTCGAAAGCGCCCTCACCAGCGGGCTCGTCTCGATGGGCGCCGACGTCTTTCTCGTCGGCCCCGTGCCCACGCCGGCGGTGGCGCATCTGACCCGTTCGCTTGCGGCCAACGCGGGGATCATGGTGACGGCGTCGCACAATCCGTTTGATGACAACGGCATCAAGATTTTCAATACCGACGGCTACAAGCTCGATGATGCCCAGGAGGAAGCGATCGCCGAGCGGGTGTTGAGCGGCCGCATCCTGTCGGAGCACATCCGCAGCGACCAGCTCGGCAAGGCTTATCGCGTGGATGACGCCCGCGGGCGCTACATCGAGTTCGCCAAAAGCACGATTCGCAGCGAGAAGCTGAATCCGCTCAGGATCGTCCTCGACGCCGCCAACGGCGCCGCCTACCAGATGGCGCCGTACATCTTTCGGGAACTGGGCGCGTCGGTCGTGAAAATGAACACCGAGCCCGACGGCTACAACATCAATAACGAGTGCGGCGCGCTGCATCCCGAAGTGATGGCCAGGCGTGTCAGGGAGTGCGGCGCCGATCTGGGAATCGCGTTGGATGGCGACGCCGACCGGGTGATTTTCAGCGATGCGGAGGGGCGCGTCGTCGATGGCGACCGCATTCTGGCGATCTGTGCGCTGGCGTTCCGCGAGGCGGGCACGCTGGCGAATAATACGCTGGTCTGCACGAGCATGAGCAACCTCGGTCTGCACGACGCCATGAAGCGGCACGGCGTTGCCGTCGAGGTGACCGACGTCGGCGACCGGTACGTCATCGAGCGGATGCGCGCGCGAGGCCTGTCGCTGGGAGGGGAGAAATCGGGGCATCTGATTTTTCACGACTTTGCCACAACCGGCGACGGCATCATCAGCGCGCTGCAGGTGATGCGCGTCATGAAGCAATCGGGCAGACCGCTGGCGGCGCTCGCGGATTGCATGGAGGAATATCCGCAGAAACTGACGGGGCTGAAGGTGCGCGAGAAGCGGCCGATCAGCGGGATTCCGGCGCTTGCAGCCGCGATTCGGGAGGCCGAACAGGCGCTGGCCGATGGGGGCCGGATCGTGGTCCGGTATTCCGGGACCGAGCCGAAAATCCGGATTCTGGTCGAGGCGCGGACGCAGGCGCTGGTCGACCGGTGGCACGATCATGTGGTCGCCGTCATCAGTCAAACGTTGGTGTAAATGGAGGTCGAATGAAAACAGACACGATGAAACGTCGTCTGCAGGAGCGCGGTGTGGTGCTGGTGGATCCCGCCGCCGTGTATGTGGCGCCCGATGTGGACCCCGGCCGGATCGAGGCTGGCGTGGTGCTTTATCCCGGATGCCGGCTCGAGGGACGCGATTTGGCGGTGGGCCCAAACTGCCGCCTGGGCACCGAGGGGCCCCTCCGGCTGAACGAGTGCCAGCTTGGAGCGGGCGTCGTGCTCGGGGGCGGGAGTTTCGAGCGGGCGACGCTGTTGGACGGGGTGACCGGATCGGACCAGGCGCTCGTGCGTCCGGGGTGCCTCTTTGAAGAGCGGGCGACCTTTGGCCATTGCTGCGGGTTCAAGCAGACCCTCCTCATGCCGTTTGCGACGACGGGGAGCTTGGTCAATTTCTGCGACTGCCTGCTCGCCGGCGGAACCGGCAGCGACCACCACTCCGAGGTTGGTTCGTCCTTCATCCATTTCAACTTCACGCCGCACGGGGACAAGGCGACGGCGTCGCTCTTCGGCTGCGTCCCCGACGGCGTGCTGCTGCGGAGCCGGCGGATCTTTCTGGGCGGTCAGTGCGGGGCGGTCGGCCCGGTGCGTGTGGCCTATGGAACGGTGCTGGCCGCAGGACAGGTGCTGCGGCACGATGTCGAGACGCCGGGCTTGCTCGTGGTGCCGCCGCCCCCCACGCCGGGGGAGCGGGTCTACGACGTGGTCTGCCGCCATCCGGAGCGGGTGGTCCGCAACAATCTGATCTACATCGGCAACCTGCTGGCGCTGGATCAGTGGTACCGCCGCGTCCGGGCCGGTTTCATGGCCAGCACCCCGTGGAGCGCGCGGTGTCACGCTGGCGCGATGCAGCGTCTGGACGAGGCCTTGCGCGAACGGATGGAGCGGCTCAACGCTTTTGTCCGGATCATCGGGACGGATGCCGAGCGCGCCTGTTTCCCCGCCGGATGGGAGCCGATTCGCGAACGGGTCGCGCAGGCTTTGGGCGCGCGCGCGGAGATCGGCTGTTCCGAGGCTCTCGCGCCGATGGTCGCTGCGCTGGCCGGCGCGAACTGGACGGAAGCGGTGCAGCGGCTCGACGCTGATGCCGCCGCCGCCGTGCGCGCCTGGCTCAAGTCGGTCGTGTCGATCATCGTCGATGGCGCTGGCAAGCCGTGCGGGGGAAGGACGGAGTAGCGGTGTTGTGCAAAATCGCGGAAAACGGAGTGTAGCCGTTCGCAGGCTGCTGGCGCTCGCCACGGCCTTGGCGCTGTACGGGGCTTTCCGGATCGCATGGTCGCCGGTTCGTCCGGTGAGCGGAGGTGATCAACCCGCGGCCCAGCCGTCGTTGGCCGAAGCCCGCATCGCCTCGACTCGTGCGCTGCATACCGCAGCCGTCCCGGCCGTATCGCGCAATTCCGATGTCGGAGGCCGTGGGACCTTGCCGCCGCCTGCGGTCTCCACTTCCTTGCCGCCTGCGCGCGCCGAATCGCCGGCCGGCCCTGGCGCCGCCGGTCTGGATGGCGCGGGGAAGTCCGTTGCGGGCGTTCCGGGCGAGCACCCCCTGTTTGCCGCTTTGCGCGCCAGCGCGGAACAGCCCATTCCCGCCGAAGTGCGCGCATTGGCGCTTCAGATCACGGCCGGCAGCACCAACGATCTGCAGCGTGCCCGCGCCATCTACGACTGGCTCACCGGCAATATCCGGTATGACACGGAGGAGTGGGCGCACGTGGTCGGCGGCGGCGAAGACTACTGTCACGACCACGACCCGCTGAGCGTGATCCGCCGCGGCACGACGGTCTGCATCGGCTACGCGTGGCTCTTCAACGCGCTGGCTCAGAGCGTCGGCTTGCGGGCGACCTATCTGATCGGCGATGTGCGCGGGTACCGCGGCACCGAGGATGATACGCTCGTCAGTGCCTTCAAGCACGCGTGGAACGCCGTCGAAGTGGACCAGACGTGGCTGCTCCTGGACGCGACCTGGGGGGCGAGCCAGAGCGGACAGATCGAAGATGCCTATGCGCCGCGCCGCGCCTACTACTTCAACACGCCGGCCAATCAACTGATCTTCGATCATCTCCCCGAATCGGCGGAGTGGCAGCTCCTGTTGAATCCGGTTCCGGATGTCGCGAGCTTTGCGGCGCTGCCCAATCTGAAGCCGGCCTTCTTCACCGATGGCCTGCGGCTCGTGACGGCCTTCACGGACACGCTGCATCTGGAGCCCGGCACGCCAGCCGGCATCACCCTTCTGGCGCCCGAAGGGGTGAGGTTGATCGCCACCCTGAGTCAGGCGGACGGCACGAACACCCGGATGCTGCCCGTGCGGCAGCAGGGCCATCAACGCGACATGGTTGTGGAATCGGTGCCGGCAGGGACGCACATCCTGCGCGTCTACTCGTCGTCCGGGACGGACCCCGTCCGGTTCGAATGCGCGGCCGATTTTGTCATCGTGGCGGATTAATGGCCGCAGGGCGCTGCAGAGGTCTGCAGAGGCTTTTGAACGCGGCAATGCTGATGGTTGACCCCAGCGCATCGGTGGTCTATACTACGTCCATTTAGTGGGAGCAATTGCCTGACAATGATGAACGACGAACCGAAGAAAGAGGCGCCGAGCGCGCCGCCCCAGTTGCCCAAGAGCGGCGGGGGGGGGAAGCGTCCCGAAGGGGTGCCGCCGCAGCGTTTTTTGCTGGCCTGGATGGCTGTGCTCTTTTTACTGGGCATGACCGTGTGGATGGTGTCTGGTGATCGGACCGTTGGCGGCACGCGCGAGATATCCGATGGAGATCTGGAGCAACTGGCCGCGAAGGGTGAGATTGAGAAAGTTTCATTCGTCCCGGACCCATCGAGCGGCATCCTCCATGTGAGCGCGGTCAAGAAAGGCAGCAGAGAGAAGGTCAGGCTGACGATCCTGGGTTCCGACGGCACCGCACTCACCGAGCGGTTGCGTGTCCACGGAGTGCATCCGTCGGTGGAGACCAAATCGGTCTGGATGGCGCTGATGTTTCAGTTGCTTCCCGTGGTGCTGTTCATCGGGCTGCTCTATTTCGTCTTCATGCGGCAGGTCCGTTCGTCGGGCATGGGCGCGATGAATTTTGGCAAAAGCCGGGCCAAGATGTTGAATCAGGACAAGAAGAAGATCACCTTCGCCAACGTGGCCGGGATCAAGGAGGCGAAGGAGGAGGTGCAGGAGATCGTCGAGTTCCTGAAGGAACCGAAAAAATTCTCCAAGCTGGGGGGGCGCATTCCCAAGGGGGTCCTACTGATGGGGCCGCCGGGCACCGGCAAGACGCTGATGGCCAAGGCGATCGCGGGCGAGGCCGACGTGCCTTTCTTCAGTATCAGCGGCTCGGACTTTGTGGAGATGTTTGTGGGTGTCGGCGCCTCGCGGGTGCGCGACATGTTTGAGCAGGGTAAGAAAAATGCCCCCTGCATCATTTTTATCGATGAGATCGACGCGGTTGGCCGCAGTCGCTTCACAGGGATTGGGGGCGGGCACGACGAGCGCGAGCAGACGCTCAACGCCCTCCTGGTCGAGATGGACGGATTTGAGACCTCCGAAGGGGTGATCATCATCGCGGCGACGAACCGCTCCGACGTCCTCGACCCGGCCCTCCTGCGGCCGGGGCGGTTCGACCGGCAGATCATGATTGACCTGCCGACGCTCGACGGCCGCGAGGAAATTTTGCGGATGCACGCGCAGAAGCTCAAGCTGGGTCCGACCGCCGACCTGCGGCGATCCGCCCGTGGAACCCCCGGATTTTCAGGCGCCGATCTGGCCAACCTGCTCAACGAGGCGGCCCTGCTGGCCGCGCGCCAGAACAAGGAGGGAGTGGATCAGGCCGATCTCGAGGAGGCCCGCGACAAGGTGTTGTGGGGGCGCGAGCGGCGCAGTCGGGCGATGAGCGAGAAGGAGCGGACCATCACCGCCTGGCATGAGGCGGGTCATGCGCTCACGCAGGTCCTGCTGGAGCACACCGAGCCGGTGCACAAAGTCACGATTATCCCGCGGGGGCAGGCGCTGGGAGCGACGATGTCGCTGCCCGATCACGACGTGCTGAACCGAACCTGCAAAGAGCTGCTGGATCAAATGGTTGTGCTGATGGGCGGGCGCATTGCCGAGAAACTTCACACGGGCGATGTTTCCACGGGCGCGCGGATGGACATCCGCATGGCGAGCCAGATCGCGCACCACATGGTCTGCGAATACGGCATGAGCGAGGTGCTCGGACCCCAGTCGTTTGGCGAGAATCAGGAGCTGATCTTTCTCGGACGCGAAGTCTCGCGCACGCAGGCGCATAGCGAGGCCACGGCTGAGAAGATCGACGCGGAGGTTAGCCGGTTGATCCGCGAGGCGTGCGACCGGGCCGACGCGCTGCTGACGGCCCACCGTGACAAGCTTCAGATTCTGGTCGAGCGCCTGCTGGAAGAGGAGACGATGGACGGCCGCGAGGTGGCCGATCTGGCGAAGCTGGGACGGTTTCTCACGCGCGAGGAGCTGGCTGAACGGGAGCATCAGGAGAGCCGGGCGCGCGCCGAGAAAGAGGCGGAGGCGGAGGCCGAGGCTCGGGCCGCCCGTCCCACGCCGGCGACGCACGCTGCGGAGATCGATGGCGAAGCGCCGTTTCAGCCACCCTCGCCGCCTGTCTGAATCGGGGGAACATGCGCGATGGGCAGTGGCTTTCAGAACGTGTGGCGGTGTCGCGGGCGGTCAGTCAGTCTGGATCGGCCGCAGGTCATGGGCATTGTCAATGTCACGCCCGACAGCTTTTCCGACGGAGGCCTGTGGGACGGCGCCCCGCACCGCGCGGCGGCCCACGGCCTCGCGCTGCTTGAAGCCGGCGCCGACATCCTCGATGTGGGCGGCGAGTCGACCCGGCCGGGCGCGGCCGACGTGTCGATCGAAGAGGAGTTGAACCGGGTGATTCCGGTCATCCGCGAGCTGGCTCGTCAGACGCACGCGCCGCTCTCGGTCGACACCCGCAAGGCGGCGGTCGCCCGCGCGGCGATAGACGCTGGCGCCTGCATCATCAACGACGTCACGGCGCTCGGCGGGGATCCGGAGATGCGGCGGGTTTCGGTCGAAACCGGCGCGGGCGTGGTGCTGATGCACCGGCGCGGAACGCCGCAGACCATGAACGCTCTGGCCGTATATCAGGATGTGGTGCAGGAGGTCTGCGAGGCCTTGCGCGCAGCGGTTGACGCCGCCCGCGCGGCAGGCGTGGTGCGGGAGGCGATTCTGATCGATCCCGGATTCGGCTTTGCCAAGGAGACGGAACACAACGTGGCCCTGCTGCGCGATCTGGCTCGGCTGACGGCGCTGGGTCCGGTTCTGGTCGGGGTCTCGCGCAAGCGGTTCATCGGCGCGCTGACCGGCCGGACGGTTCCGGCTGAGCGGATGGCCGGCAGCGTCGCGGCCGCGATGATCGCCGTGCAGCGCGGCGCGTCCGTGGTCCGGGTTCACGATGTGCGCGAAACCGTTGACGCATTGCGGGTGCTGGGCGCGGTTGGGGCTTCGGAAAGGGGGGGCGCACGATGCTGACACCCCTCCAGATCGAGTTGCGCGACTGTCTGCAAATCGCCATTCTGGCCGTGGCGCTCTATTATGTGTTGCGATTCATCCGCGGGACACGGGTCGCCGCTCTGTTAATGGGGTTTGGCGTCGTGGTCCTGGGCGTCATCGCCTCCATCAGCATCTTCAATCTCGATGTGCTTGGCTGGTTGTTTGGGGGGTTGGCCCTTTACCTCGCGTTTGGGGTCGTGATCATTTTTCATCCGGAATTCCGGCGGGGGTTGGTGATGTTCGGGAGGCAGCCGTTCCTCAGCGCGATGCCCTGGCAGACGACGCGGAACATCCAACCGGAACCGGTCTCGGAGAAACTCTGCGAGGTGGTGGACCGGCTCTCGGAGCGGCGGATTGGCGCCTTGATCGCGATTGAGCGGGCGGAATCGCTCAGCGTGTTTGTGGATTCCGGCGTGCGGATCGACGCGCCGCTGATCCCCGAACTCCTGCAGACGCTTTTCTATCCCCCCGCGCCGTTGCACGACGGCGGGGTGATCCTTCGGGGCGAGTGCATCGTGGCGGCGCGGTGCATTTTTCCGCTCTCGGAGCGGCTGCGATCAGAGATGAAGGGGCTGGGGACGCGCCATCAGGCGGCGATGGGGCTCAGCGAGGCGAGCGACGCGGTCGTCGTCGCCGTTTCCGAAGAGACGGGAATCGTATCGATTGCGCATGACGGCAAGTTCTACCGGGATATTCGGCCGGATGCGTTGCGCCGGTATTTGCGCGCGCTGGATCCGCTGAGGAACGCCGAACAGATGATGTTCGGACGATTCCTGGAGCGACTGAACCGGAGTTCGCAGAACGGGAATCCGCAACGGGTGCGGCAACGCGTCAGGCGGCAGCGGGAGGTGGATCATGACTGACCGCGGGACGAGTGGGCGCCGTGCCGCGCTTTGGGGCGATGTGGTTTTCTGGGTTCTGCGCGACTGGCCTTGGAAGACGGTGGCGCTGGTGCTGGCGACCATCCTCTATCTCTTCATTCGTGCGCGGATCCGGAATACCGAGACGGTTGTGGTGCCGCTGGATATCGATCCGCAGGCGCAGGTGACGGCCGCCACGATCGAACCGCTCGCGGTGTCGGTGACCCTTCAAGGGTCGCTGGCTGAGTTGCAGCGGTTGGACAGCCGTAAGCTGCGGATGCTGGTCCGCCCCAGTTTTTCAGAGGGACGCGCGGTAACCCCATCCTGGTTCAGCCGCCTACTGCGGTCGGCCGCCGGCAACCGTTCTCGCGTGCGGGGCAATACCGAGGAGTTCCGGCTCTCCGCGCGCAACCTGCAGGGCGTCAACCGGCAGATGCGGGTGACCAAGATCGATCCCAGAACGGCGAAAGTCACTTACGACGTGCGCGTAGAGGTCGAATTGCCCGTGGCCGAACCGGTCGTGGTGGGCAAGCCTTATCGGGGGCGCGTGGTCATCGACTATACGCCCAAGACCGTTCGTGTGACCGGTTCGCGCGATCAGCTTGAGGAGATGGTGGCGAGTGGCGTGCAACTGCAAACCGGGCCGGTCGACGTGGACGGCCGCGTGCAGGGTTACAGAAAGACGGTGCCGATCTTGCAGCCCAGCGTGTCGCGGCTGGTTAAGCTGGAACCGGCCGAAGTGACCGCCGAGGTCAAGATCATCACGGATCGGTTCACGAGTGTGTTTTCGAACGTCACCGTGCTGGTGAAGGGGTTGCCGGGTGAGGGGTCCGGGTGGACCTGCGCGCCGGCGGAGGTTTCCGTGAAGCTGACGGGCCGGGCGGAGGTGGTCAACGCCATCCAATCGGATCAGGTTTCCGTATTTGTTGACAGGCGCGAGGCACAGCGCCTCGGTACCAACGTCTTGCCGGTGAAGGTGTTTCTTCCCTATGAATTGTCGGTTGAGACCGCCGAGACAGAGCCGTCGACGGTCACCGTGTCAACGGTAGCGTCGGAAGCGGATGCGGGGTCGGGACCTGAAGACGCCGCAAAGGTTCCCGAAGGATGAGGATTATGGCAGACGACGAACAAGCAGACGTTTCGATTCCGCCGCCGAGTCTGGCGGCGCGGCTGGCGGGCGCCGCCTTGATTCCGGCCAGCCTGTTTCCCGTGCTCGCGTTGTTGACCTACGACTGCCGCGACATTGCGTGGGTGCATGTTCCCGCCAACATGCCCCCCACGAACCTCATGGGTGTGGTCGGCGCGTGGCTGGTCTTTGGGGGTTATGCGCTGTTTGGTTTTGCGCTATGGCTGCTGCCGCCGACGCTGATGCTCATCGGGGTGCTGATGGCATTCGGACATCCCGCGCACCTCGGAAGGCGTTTGCTCTGGGGCTTCCCGTTCTTCCTCATGGTGTGCGCCCTCATTCAATTGGCGGCAGGCACCGCGCCCCTGATGGCGTGGATGTCGGCCTTGAACATCACCCCGAATGCGGGCGGTGTCGTTGGGCAATGGATCATGACGTGCTTTCTCAAGCGCTGGCTCAATCCGATGGGCGGTGCGGTGGTGGCGGTGACGCTGGCCGTGGTGTTTGGCATGTTTGCGGTTGGGTTACGGACGCTGTGGTGCGCGGGGCGATGGCTCCTGCATTGGCTGCGGGATCGGCGCATCAAGGCGCGCCAAGAGGCGGAGCGACTGGGCCGTGATGCGGAGATTGCCGCGAAAGACGCGGCGCGTGAGCAGGCGCGGGATGCCAGGGAGGCCGCCCGTGCGCTGCGCGAGCAGGAACGGCTGTTCAGACAGCAGAAGGACGAGGAGTCCCGGCGCGCCAGCGATGAGCGTAAACGGGTGATGGCGGAAGAGCGTCTGCGCGTCGCGCCGCAACAGGCAGAGGACCTGCGCGATCAAATGGCGGCGATGCGCGAAGCAGCGCAACGCGAACAGCGCGCGAGCATCACGGCACCCACCGAGCCGACCGCTGCTGGCGCTGGTTCGGTCCCCCCGGTGGCGGATGCCGGCGGCGAAGCAGACGAACCGGATCTGCAGCCGGAACCGTATCGGCTGCCGCCGGTCGATTTGCTGTCCCCGGTGCCCGATGACCGCCCCACGCTCGGCGACATGGAGCAGACGGCCGCCAACCTGATCGCAAAATTCAAGGAATTCAACATCCAGATCGAGGTGACCAACATCATCCCGGGCCCGGTCGTGACCCAGTATGAGGTGCTGCCCGGGCCGGGGGTTCGGGTGGAACGGATCGCCGCTGAGGTGCGCAACCTGCAGCTTGCGCTTGGTGCCGCCAGCCTGCGCGTGCAGGCGCCGATCCCGAATAAAAAAGTCTGTGGCATTGAAGTTCCCAATCTGGTGGCGCAAAAGGTGACGCTGCGGCAGGTTCTGGAGAGTGAAAAATGGGAGAAGGGGACGTATGCCCTGCCGCTGGCCATGGGCAAGGACGTCGTGGGCAATGACTTGGTGCTCGATCTGGCGACGCTTCCGCACATGCTGGTCGCCGGGCAGACGGGATCGGGGAAGAGCGTCTGCCTGAACGCGATTCTCATCGGCCTGCTCATGAGCCGGACGCCTGAGGAACTCCGCCTGATTCTGGTCGATCCCAAGCGGGTCGAGTTCCCGCCCTACAACGATCTGCCTCACCTGCTCGTGCCGGTCATCACCGATCCCAAAAAAGTGGCGTATTCCCTCCGCTGGGCACTGGGCGAGATGGACAAGCGGCTGAAGATGTTCCAGGCGGCCAAGACCCGCAACATTGCGGCTTTCAACGCCCGCACGGTTGTGCAGCAGGACGATCTGTTCGCCCCCGGTTCGGCCGCCATTCCGGTCGACGACGGCTTCCCCCGCAGACTGCCCCACATCGTGATTGTGATTGATGAGATGGCCGATCTGATGTCCTCCGTGGGCAAGGAGATCGAGGCGAGCATATCGCGCCTGGCGGCCGTGTCGCGGGCGGCGGGTATCCATATGATTCTGGCGACCCAGCGCCCTTCGGTCGACGTGCTCACCGGGACCATCAAGGCCAACATACCCGGGCGCGTCGCCTTCCAGGTCGCGCAGCGCAACGATAGCCGAATCATCCTCGATGCCCAGGGCGCCGAGAGCTTGATCGGCAGGGGCGACATGATCTTCCTCGATGCCAAGCTCGGACAGGTGCGTGTGCAGGGGGCCTGGGTCGGCGATGACGAGATCGCCCGCGTCGTCACCTTTGTCAAGGAGCATAGCCAGCCGGCGTTTGACGACGCATTCCTCAGCAAGCTGGGGAAGGTGCGTGAGCTGGGGGCCGATGACCATGAAGAGGACGAGGATGGCGGTGACGGCGGACATGCTGGCGCCGAACGGACCGGCGAGGGGGAGGGGGCCGCTGAAGAGGGCGGGGACGAGGAGATGGTGCGCGAGGCGATCCGCGTGATCCGGGAGTCGCGCCGGGCCTCGACATCCACGCTGCAGCGGCGGCTGCGCATCGGGTTCACGCGCGCGGGGCGCATCATGGATCTGCTTGAAGAGCGGGGAATCATCGGCCCGCCGCAGGGCGTGGCCCCCCGCGATATATTGGTTGATTTGGACGCCGTATATGTCCATACTGACGGCTTGTCTGAATCTTCCGTTCAGGCGGAGGAGACGGACGAAGGCGCGTTGGGAACGGATGCCGACGAACCACCGGACGGTTCCAAAGACGCTGGGAGCGGACAGAAGAAGCGGGAAGGCGGGTGAGAACATATGGCTCTTGGAGCAACTTTAAAAGAAGCTCGTGAACGCAAAGGGTTGACGCCGCAACAGGTTGCGGAGGCCACCCGGATGATGGAGCAGATTGTTGAAGACCTCGAACGCGAGGATTTTCGCAAGATTGCCGCCCCGCTTTACGGCCGGGGCTTCATCAAGCTTTATGCCGAATGCGTGGGTCTCGATCCGGAACCGTTGGTTACGGAATTCATCGAGATATTCACAGGGAAGCGCGCGCCTCAGGTCTTGCGCCGTGCGATCCCGGCCGCTCCAGCCCCCGTCTCCGCTCCCGCAGCGCTTCAGCCGGGGACGCGCAAGCCGGAGTTCGCTCCCACATCTCCGTCGATCGTGCCCAGTCCGGCAAAGGAGTTGCCAGAACGGGTCTCGCCTGCGGCGATGTTTGAACCGATCCCTCAGACACCGAAATCCGCGCCGGAAGTGATGCCGTTGGACCAACCCGATGAGGAACCGCCCACGGACCTGTTCACACTCGCGCATGCCCAGAGGCCGGCGGCCATGCCGCGCAGCAGAACCCGCGCTTCAAGCGGAACCGATGCCGCGCCGCCACGGGTTCATCCGTTCAGCGGCCGTAAAGAGGCGGACGCGGCGCCGGCCGACCTTGCGGAGAAGCTGGACCCGCCGCCGCGACGGCTGGCCGAACCCGTCTGGACCAAATCACGGGTGGTGGTAAGGGAAGTGGCCCGAATCTGGAGCGGCATGCCGCGTTTGCAGGCGAAGTGGTTCACGACACGCCGGCTGATGCTGGCGGCTGGGATCGTTGCGGGCGTCGCGCTCGTGCTGATCGGCCTGCGGATCATCGCGTCGCTGGCCGCTGGTGCGGACGTCAAACCCGTGGTTTCGCAGCGCGTCTTCGCGCCGCCGCCTCCCTATTTTGAGTGAGCCTTCAAACGGGAGCGGTGTGGTGGCTGTAAATTCGGTTTCCGTTGGATTTGTCAGCCTGGGATGCTCGAAGAATGTGGTGGACGCCCAGGTGATGGCTGGCTTCGTGCTGGATGACGGTCTGGTTCTCGCGCCCTCTCCCGAAGCGGCTGATGTCGTAATCGTCAACACCTGCGCCTTCATCGGTGACGCGCGCGCAGAAGCTGCCGAGGCGATCCTGCAGGTGTGCGCGCTCAAGACGGCGGGGGGGTGCCGCGGGGTCGTGGTTACCGGGTGTCTGGCGCAGCGGTACGGCGACCGACTGTTGCAGAGCTTTCCGGATATTGACGCGTGTGTCGGTGTAGACGCTCTGGACCGGATCGGTGCGATCATTCGGCGCGTAGCTGCCGGGGAGCGGGGCATTGTCGCGGTCACAGCGACGCCTTCGCGCCTCTTCAGCCCCACCCGCCCAACGCTCTCGTTCAGCGGCGGGCCTTTCGCGTGGCTCAAGATTGCCGAAGGGTGCAGCCATGCCTGCGCGTTTTGCGCCATTCCTGGAATACGCGGCACGCTCCGCTCGCGGCCGATGGCCGAGGTGGTGTCCGAGGCGCGGGCCTTGCTCGGCGCCGGCGCGGGTGAATTGAACCTCATTGCACAGGACACGACCGCCTATGGCCGCGAGTGCCGGGAGCCGGGCGGCCTGGCGGCGCTGCTGCGGACGTTGGATGTCCTGGACGGACGCTTCTGGCTGCGCGTGATGTACGGGTACCCGTCGCTGATCTCCGACGCGCTGCTCGAAACCATCGCCACCTCCCGGCACGTCTGCCGTTATTTCGACGTGCCGCTGCAACACAGCCACCCCGACATCCTGCGGGCGATGCGGCGGGCGGATACGATCAAGCCGGTCGCCACGCTTGCCGCGCGGATCCGGAACGCCGTTCCGGGGGCGGTTTTGCGCACCACCTGCCTGGTCGGATTTCCGGGCGAAAACGATGCCCATTTTGAACATTTGCTGGCCACCGTGACACAGGCGCGATTTGACCATGTGGGGGTCTTCGTCTACTCCCCCGAAGAAGGGACAGCCTCCTACCGGATGGACGCTGTGCCGCCGCCTGAAGTGGCTGCGGAACGGCGGCAGCGGCTCATGCTGGCACAACGCCGGATCGTTGATGAGAAACGGCGCGAGCTGGTCGGCACACACGCCGACGCCCTGCTCATCCGTTCTTCGCGTCCGCTGCGCGGCCGTCCGACCTGGGAGGCTCGCCTCGAGCGCCAGGCCCCCGATGTGGACGGCGTCACGCGCGTCGTCGGCGTTCCGGCCCACGCCAAGCCGGGGGACTGGGCGCGGGTCGCCCTCACTGGCGGCCGCAGCTACGACCTGTATGCGACGGTTTAGAATAAGCGATTCAGACGTGTCCTTAAGCGGCCATGATATTCCAAAATGCCAGATACGGTTTGCCTTCAATCTGCCGCTTGACATACAAGGCCGCTTCACGGACATGGTAGTCGCCCCACATACTCGATTCGCCGCACGGCACCTTCCTGCCCGCCGGAATGTGATCCCATCCATTGGGCCGATGGTAGACAGAATGGAGGAGCAATCCCTGATGGTCGGGCGCGGTACTGAGATACGGCTCGTCGATCACGGTGGCCAGTATCTGGAGTCCAGCCTGTTCGTAGCGAGTGGCGGCCCCGGGATTCTTTGATTTCAAGTGGTGGCCCAGCCGCAGGAATCCCTGTGCGGCAATAGCCGCGGCGGAACTGTCCACAGGCTCAAAATCATTGAACGGGTCTGCAGGCCGATCCAGAACGTTCCCAAGCCGCGCCAGGCCAGGTGCGCCTGTATCCCAGTAGGGAATGCCATCTGCCGGGGTTTCGGCAATGTAGAAATCCGCAGTGGCGCGGGCCGTCTTCAGGAATAGATCTTCCACGGCGGCGCGCCCCCCGAAGGGAAGAAACTCCGCATCGGGCAGGATCGCCAGGAATTCGAGCTGCTCGGCGAATCCCAGCAGAACCCAGGCGAGCCCGCGGGTCCAAGTGGTAAAGGGCGAGAAGCCCTGCTGGGAACTCGGACACCGATACGAGCCGTCGTTGAGGTTGAAGAGGCTCTCGTGGGCCACGCGGCCCCGGACATCGTAGACGTCACGCCCCTCGCCGAAATAGACGTTGTAGCGGGCGGTGGCAGTCGCATGCTGGATCAGGCGCGCCAGAAGGGAGATGCGCTCGTCGCGTTCGCCCATCATGACGTGGCCCAGCAGGTGGCTGACGGCCAGCACGCGCAGGGAACGAATGGTGTCGGCAAAGAGCGAGTGGGGACCATTGAAGGAATAGACGTAGCCGCCCTCGGGGAGAACGGTCCAGCGCCGGGCCTGCACGGCGCCTGAGACTTTGAGCGCGAGCTCACAAAAGCGGCGTTCCCACCCCTGCTCAGGGATTCGTTCTTCATGGATCAGGCGCAGCAGCGTACCATAGGTGCTGATGTTATTGAAGCCGTGATCGTGCACCCCGAAGTGGGTGAGGTGCGGTGCCATGCGGGTGACGGTGCGTTGCCGACCCATCTCCAAAAAGGCGGCATCGAGGGTGGCGTCAAACTGAAGCAACGCCGAGCCGAACTGGAATCCCTGAGTCCATTCCGTCCACCCGCGGGCTGTATAACGCCCCTTGATCGTGAAGACCGGGGCGCCCTCGCAGTCACCATACGCTTCTTCCATCAGCCGTAGTTTCGCGGCCGACACCTCCCAGAACCGGTTGATCGAAGCGGTCAGGTCGGCGGGGATAAGGCGCTTGGATAGGTTCATGCTGTTCTCCTGGGTTGCCGCCCGCCGCAGATGCGCCTGGCTTCCTGAGGTTCAGAACCAGCCTTGGTGGCCCTGCGCATAGAGCCTGTCGAAATCCTCGTCAGATTTCGTCAGGTAGATAATCCCCTCGATGAAACCGATCATAGAGATGACCCCCGTCGCCAGACCACACGTGACCATTCCGCCAAGAACCGACACCAGCAGCATGATCACGCCCTCCTTAGAATACCCCAAGTAGAACTTGTGAATGCCGATCCAGCCTAGGAACAGGCCGAGCAGTCCCGCCGCAACCTTGCTTTTCGCGCCACACACCGCCGGGCGGGCGGCTAGCGTCGTCCCACAACTCACGCACATCGTTTGATTCGATTGGGTTGCGATCCCGCAATTCTGGCAGAACTTGTTCTCGACCCAAGGCGGAACACCGCACCCCGGACATGCCACCGCCTGTGAGTGGACGTCCTTTCCGCAGTTTTTGCAATACATATCCGAGTTTCTCCTTGCCTGCCGATTCGAGAGGATGATATTACCACACACCTGAGTGGAGTAAAGCGGTTTCTACTGCTTGCCGTGACATTGCATCCCAAAGAAGCCGCTTGTTTTCCAACGGCAACTGTCATACACTTTCCACGCGCAGGGAAGAGCGTTATTCATTCGGCAACAGGAAGGAAGAACAGGATGAAACGAGAGGTGTTGGTAGCGATCAACGGCTTGCTCGCGATGACAGCATTCGGCGGCGAGATACAGGATGGGGTCATCCGCCCCTCAAACAAACCCAATGCCGTTCAGCAACAGATGATCGCCCGACAGTATGGAATGTTCATCCACTTTGGCATCAACACCTTTCACAACCAGGAGTGGACGGACGGAACCCAACCGCCCACGAGCTACAATCCCAAAACGGTGGACACAGATCAGTGGGCGCAGACGGCACGGGATGCCGGAATGAAGTATGTCATCTTGACGGCCAAGCACCACGACGGTTTCTGCCTGTGGGACAGCCAGCACACAGACTATGATGTTGCGAACAGTCCGAACAAAACTGATGTTGTGGCAGCTCTGGCCGCATCCTGCAAGAAGTACGGCATCCAGATGGGACTCTACTATTCACTGTGGGATCGACATGAACCCACCTACAAAGACGACAAGAAATACGTCGCGTACATGCTGAAGCAACTGACGGAGTTGCTCACGGACTACGGCCCTGTCTGCGAACTGTGGCTGGACGGTGGTTGGGACAAGCGTCGAGAGAATTGGGATATTCCGGGTGTTTATGCGCTGGTGAAGAAACTCCAGCCGGAATGTGCCGTTGGAGTTAACTGGACGATCGGACTTCCCGATAATCCTGATGCCAAAAATGTGAAACCTGACCAGCAAAAGGAGGGATTTCCCATTCGCTACTTCCCAAGCGATTTCAGGCTGGGGGATCCGTATCTTCCGGGAGACCCTGATCCAAAGCTTTTCTCCCACGATGGGCAACTCTTCTACCTGCCTTTCGAGGCCACGGTGTGTTTGAACGGCAAATGGTTCTTCAACACGCGAGACAGCCAATTGAAAACTCTGGGTGAACTTGAATCGCTCTTTAAACGCGCCACCGCTCAGGACAACATACTGATCCTGAATTCTCCGCCTAATCGTGACGGAGTCATGACCGAAGGCAATGTGAAACAACTCAAGGCCTTGGCCGAGCGACTGGGACTCCATTGAAAACAACACCCAAGCCTCACACGCTGCATGTGATCAACGCCACGCATTGGGACCGCGAATGGCTGCTCTCGTTCGTGGGCTACCGGCGGCACTTGCTGCATCATAACGACCAGTTGATCGAGCTGATGGAAAGCAACCCGGCGTTCAAGCACTACCAGATGGACGGCCAATCCATTTGCGTGGAGGACTACCTGCGCCTGCGGCCTGAGATGACCACGCGGCTGCGCAAGCTGATCCGATCCGGGCGTATTCTCGTCGGCCCGTGGTACACGCTGCCGGACATGCCGCTGCTGCATGGCGAGGCCGTCGCGCGTAACCTGCAGATCGGCCTGGGTGTCGCCGAGTCGCTGGGCGGTGCCATGCGCGAAGGCTACACCGCGTGCTCCAATGGCCAAATCGCCCAGTTGCCCCAGCTCTACAATGGGTTCGACATTCGTTCGGCGGTCATCTACAAGGGCATTTCGGACGCGCGCGCCCCGCGCGAATTTCGCTGGCAAAGCCCCGATGGGTCCGAGGTGCTGACCCTCCATTTGGGAGCGCGCTACGGGCGCACCAATTTCTACTGCCTGCTCTATCACGAGGTCATCGCCAATGTGATCCACGATACGCCGGATCAGAATTGGGAATATGCGATGACCGATAACTGGTATCCGTATCGCGTGGATGGGCTGGCGCAACACGACCCCTACAGCTATCCGTGCCTCAACAGCCGGGAGGGATGGCACGCCCACCACCTGCGCCCTTACCTGACCAAGTTGCGCGATACGACGGCGCTCGGTGCGGCGACCTCCCACCTGGCCGCTTTCAACTGCATGGATCACACCATGCCGTTCCCAGCCACACCGAAACTGATCGCCGCTGCAGACAAGGTCTTCGCCGACCTCCGGGTGAAGGACAGCTCGCTTCCTGAATATTTTGCCGCCGTCCGCCGCGAGGCCGGATCACGCTTGCCGGTCCACATCGGCGAACTGCGCGACGCCCGGGCAACCGAGCGGGACCGCGATGTCTGGTGGGCGACGCTGTCCGCCCGCATGGGCCTGAAAATCGCCAATCGCATCAGCGAGCATCTGCTGATCGACGTCGCCGAACCCATCAGCACGTGGGCCTGGCTGAAGGGCGCGGCGTATCCGGCCGCATCCCTCACCGAGGCCTGGAAACTCCTGATCGCCAGCCAGGCGCATGATTCCATCGACGGCTGCAGCCTGACCCGGGTGGCGGATGACATCCTGGCGCGCCTGGCCGACGTGCAGGCCATGAGCGAAGGGCTGCTGGACGATGCCTGCCGCAGCCTCATGCAACCGGCCCTTGTGCCGACGCGCGCCCGGAACAACCCGCCGGAACCGCATCTGGTGCTCTTCAATCTGGACGCCCGTCCGCGCGGCGGATTCTGCCAGATGGAGGTCGATATCCCCGGCGCGCAGCCGGTCGAATCCCTGCGCTTGGTGTCCGGGACCGGCCAGGACATTGTGCCTCACGTGCAGTTCCTGCATGCCTCGGGGTCTTCGGTCTTGGGACTGGTCGGACGCCCGATGACCACCCGCCGCTACCGGCTCCAGTTCGAAGCGCCGACCATCGCGCCGCTGAGTTGGCTCACGTTGAAGGCGGTTCCGGCGGCTGCGGCCAAGGCACCTCCCGCCCTCGTCCGAGGTGGCCGCGTGCTCGAGAATGATTGCCTCCGCGCGGTGATCCGTGACGACGGACGGTTGGATCTGACGCATCGGGCGACCGGGGCGACTTATGCCGGACTGCACGCTTTCGAAGACGTGGGCGATGTGGGCGACCCGTGGCTCTTCAAGCCGGTGGGTCTGCCCGTCACCCCCACAGGCCCGGCCGAGATCAGCGTGGTAGAGAACACCCCGTGGCGCGCCACGATTGCGATCACCGTGCGTCTGGAGTTGCCTCTGGCCCGTCCCGCCACGGCACCGGAAGGCACGCCGGAGAAGGGTCAGGTGCTGCTCACTTCGCGGGTGTCGCTGACCCGTTCGGGCCAGCGGCTCGATATCGAGACGACGATCGACAACGGCTGCCGCGATCACCGCCTGAGGGTGTGTTTCCCCACCGGCATCACAACCGACACCACCTACGCAGGCGGCCAGTTCAACGTGGACGAACGGCCCACGAAACAGCCGGACATGTCCACCTGGATCGAACCGGTGGACGGCTATCCGAACTTCGGCTTTGCCGGTCTGTCCGACGGGCGGCGGGGACTGGCGATTCTCAACCTCGGACTTCCCGAATACTTTGTCGCCGGCCCCGCTAGCGATGTCTTGACCCTGACGCTGATGCGCGCGATGCAGCTCCGGCGCTGGCCGGAGGGTACCGGCGAAGCGCAATGGGCCGGTGCCCAGCAACTGGGCCGGATGACGGTGCGTTACGCGATTTATCCGCATGCTGGCGGCTGGCAGGAAGGCAAATTGTGGCAGGCGTATCGCGACTTCTCGCGGCCGCTGGTCTGCTCAGAGATGATCGGCTCCGTGCGCTCCGGATCGACGAGTCTGCTGGCGCTGGACGCCGCAGACCTGGAGGTGGCTTGCCTGAAAAAGGCTGCGCGCGAGGACGGGTTGATCGTGCGACTCTGGAACCCGACGGGCGCGGCCCAAGCGGGCAAGCTGACGCTGGGTCTGCCGTTCGCTTCGGTGGTCACGACGAATCTGAATGAAGACGCGCAGGCCGATGCGACGGTCAAACTGCGCCTGAGCGGCCGGCGCACCGTGCGCTTGACAGTTGGCCCGAGAAAGCTTATTACGTTGCTGTTTCGGTTCCCACAGGGGAAACAGTGAGCGATTAACAAGGATGCACTATGACACGCAAGTATGATGTAATGGCGGCTGGACATCTGTGTTTTGACGTGATTCCGAGTTTTCCTGACACCGGCGCGCGCCTCATCGGCGACCTTCTGCGACCGGGCAAACTGGTGCATGTGGACGATGCGATGATGAGCACCGGCGGGCCGGTCTCCAACACCGGCATCGGCCTGAAGATCTTGGGTAGCCAGGTTGTCTTCACGGCCCGCGTCGGTGCGGACGATTTCGGACGCATGACCATGGAGCGCCTCCGCAAGAGCGGCAATGCCGATGGCATCCGCGTCATGAAAGGCTCGACCAGTTCCTACACCGTCGCCCTGGCGCCTCCGGGCATTGATCGCATTTTCCTTCACAATCCCGGAACGAATAACGTTTTTGGCGCCGAAGACCTGAAGCCGAAACTGATCGCGCAATGCCGTCACTTCCATTTCGGCTATCCTCCGCTCATGCGCCGCATGTACACCGACGAGGGCCGCGAATTGGAGAAAATCTTCAAGATCGCCAAGGATGCAGGCGCCACCACGTCGTGCGACATGGCGCTGCCTGATCCCGCATCCCCTGCAGGGAAGGCGCCGTGGAAAAAGATATTGGCTCGCATTTTGCCTTATGTCGACATCTTCCTGCCGTCGGTGGAGGAGGTCCTCTTCATGCTCGAACGTGACACGTTCCTGAAGCTGAAGGCGAAACATCACGGGTCGGACTTGCTGGACGTTCTGCATGCCGAGGATTACTCGCGGTTGTCGGGCAAGCTGCTGGCCCTGGGTTCTACGATGACGTCGCTCAAGTCCGGCCGCCGCGGCTTTTATTTCCGGTCCAAGTCGAAAGACGCATTCAGCGGCCTGGGCGCGGCCCGGCCCGGGAATCCGGACAACTGGTCCGGCCGCGAGTTATGGTGTCCGGCCTTTCTGTGCAAGAAGGTCGCCAGCGCGACCGGTTCGGGGGATTCATCCATCGCCGGCTTTCTGCACGCCTATCTCAAGGGCCTCGACGTGGAGGCCTGCCTCAAGGCCGCCAATGCCCTCGGATGGCAGAACATCCAGGTGCTCGACGCCGTCAGCGGCATCAAGAACTGGAAAGACACCCAAGCCTTCCTGCGGCGCAATCCGCCGCTGGAGGATTTGGTGCTGAATCAGGCGCCGGGCTGGACCTGGGACAAGACCTTCAGAATGTGGCACGGGCCGAATGACGCCTAAATCCGGCCGTTCAGCTTTAGCAATCGCCACACTTACCCGTTTCGCGGGGTAAACTGTCGTTTTGAGGAATATTCCGGTTGAGCTGAACCCCCCGCTAACTGATCCATCAGCGCGAGCATGTCGGGCGGGGGCGGCCGGGAGAAATCAAGCGGCTCTCTCGAGACGGGGTGGGAGAAGGCCAGGCGTGCGGCGTGGAGCATCTGGCGGGCGGGGCATCCGGCGATGGCCTGATCGCGCGTGCGTGACCCATAGAGGGGGTCGCCGACGATCGGATGACCCAGGTGGGCGAGATGGACGCGGATCTGATGGGTGCGACCGGTCTCGATACAGGCTTCGATGAGGCTGACGTCACCGCAGGGGCGCACCACGGTATACCGCGTGATGGCCTGTTTGCCGTTGCGGCTGACGACCGCCATCCGCTTGCGGTCGCGCGGGTGGCGTCCGATCAGCGTGTCGATGAGTCCCGCTGTCTTTTTGGGGACGCCGTGGACGAGGGCGAGATAAACCTTGCGGACGCCACCGGACTTGAATTGCGCGACCAACCCGGCCATGGCGGCGTCGGTTTTTGCGACAACCATCAACCCCGAGGTCTCCTTGTCGAGCCGGTGGACAATGCCGGGCCGCTCGACTCCGCCGATGCCGCCCAGGTCGTCGCAATGGTGTAGGAGAGCGTTCACGAGCGTGCCGTCTGCATGTCCGGGGGCCGGATGGACCACCAGACCGGCCGATTTGTCGAGCACCAGAATGGATGCGTCTTCAAACACAATATCGAGCGCGATGGCCTCAGGCCGGGGTGTCGCTGGCCCGGAGGGCGGGATCGTCAGGCAGACCGTCTGGCCGGCGACGAGGCTGGCGCTCGCCTTGGCGGCGTGGCCGTCAACCGTGGCATGGCCAGCGGCGATGAGGCCCTGGATGCGCGACCGCGAGAGCCCCGCCAGAGTCTGGGCGAGCCAGGCGTCCAGACGGCATCCGGCGGACTCGGCCGGAACGGTCAATGCGCGGGGCTGAAGGAGATCGGCATCGGGTGGAGGGTGGGGGATCATGACCGTTGCTGCGGGGGTGCTGGTCGTGAGGCGGAACGGTTTCGGGCGCGCAGGATCATCGCGAGTCCGAAAGCCGCGAGCGCGAGGCTCACCGCTTGACTGATGGAGAAGAGACCCACCGGCATGCGCGAGTCGCCCCGGAGCGCCTCGACACCGAAGCGGAGCGCGGCATAGCCGACGGCATAGGCGCCGACCGCCAATCCGGGACGGTCTGCCCAGCGCCGATAGCGACCAGCCAGCAGGGCGAAGAGAATCAGATTTCCGGCCGCCTCGATGAGCTGGGTGGGGATGACAGGCAGGCTGAGCGCGGCGGTTTCCGGGAGGATGCCGCAGGCGACGTGGTCATGCCAAGCGGGGGAGAAACGGGGAAAGCAGACGCTGATAGCGGTGTCTGCAGGCTTGCCATAGCAACAGCCGTGCAGAAAGCACCCGACGCGTCCAAACGCATGGCCGAGGGGAAGCACGGTGGCGAGCAGGTCGGCCAGGCCAAGAAACGAGTCCCGCTTGATCCGGGCGAAAATGGCCAGCGCGGTGGCCGCGCCGATCAGTCCGCCGTAGAACATCAGTCCGCCCTGATCCAGCCTGAGCAGCGCCGCAAGATAACCGTGGCCTGTGGGCTCGGCGAATTCGGTCGTCCAGTGTTCGGCGACATAGGCGGTGCGCGCGCCTACCACGCCGGCGAGGAGCATCCAGAGTGCCAGCGTCGAGAGGGCGTCGGGAGTCCGGCGCGGGGTTTGCGCGGCCAGCCGCGTGGCCATCCAGAGTGCGGTCATGAAGCCCAGCGCCAGGCAAAGACCGAACGCCCGGATGGTGATCGGCCCGAACTGAAATAATTCCGAATGCATGCGCTCCGCTCCTCTGCTCACGTTTGTATTCGACAACGCCCCCCAAGACGGGTACTATATGCACGCTATGTCTTATTTTCGCAAGACAAAAGTGGCCCTCACGAGTGATTTCATCACGTTCAACAGCCTGTAGCGTCCATGACTGAAGCAACTGATGTCCAGATACTGACAGATCCGGTGGACCGGGTTTCCTGTCCTAAGTGCGCCCATAAGTCGGATGTGCAGGGGTTGCCGGCGTTCAGCTCTCTGGTGTGTGCGAATTGCGGCCAGGGCCTGACGGTTCCGGCTCGGCTCGGGCATTTTCTGCTCCTCAAGGTCATCGGACTGGGCGGCATGGGCGGGGTTTATCAGGCGCATGACGAAGTGCTCAACAGACAAGTCGCCATCAAGGTGATGCGCAAGAGTCTGGGGGATAATCTGGCCTTCAGCGAGACGTTCCTCCGCGAGGCGCAGGCGGCGGCCCGGATCAATCACCCCAACATCGTGCAGATTCATGCGTTCGGCATGGAGAAGGGGCAGCCCTACATCGTCATGGAACTCGTTCTGGGCGGTGGCCTGGAGAAACTGATGGCCGGTGGCGTGCCGCTCGATCAGGCGTTGGTGATGGGTATCGGCAAGCAGGTCGCCGAGGGGCTGCGTCACGCGAGCGATGAGGGGATGGTGCATGGAGACGTCAAGCCGGAGAACATCCTGCTGTTTGAGGGCAACGTGGCCAAACTGGTCGATTTCGGGCTGGCGTCGGTCTCGGGAACGGCGTCAAACGAAATCTGGGGGACGCCCTATTACATCGCGCCAGAGAAGGTGCGACGGCAGAAGACCGACCATCGGGCCGACATTTACAGTCTGGGCGGGACGTTGTATCACGCGATGGCCGGACGGCCGCCATTTGACGGCCCGGACGCGAACGCAGTGGTTCGGGCGCGATTTGCAGAGCCACTCAAGCCCCTGGTGGACGTGCGTCCGGATATTGATCCCGAGGTTTCGGCGATCATAACGCGGATGCTGCAGGTTGAGCCGGGCCGGCGCTATCCAACGTACGGATCGCTGCTGAGCGACATGCGGCGGGTGTTGGATCGGCTGGGGCCTGTCGAGGCGCCTCCGCCGACCGGCAAAAAGATCGTGTTGCGCCGCAAGGGCAAGGGGACGGCGGCCGATCCCACGCCTGCCAATCCGGCTGTCACGACCTCTCCCGTGGCGATGTCCAACACATCCCAGGTGTCTCCGGACAAGAAGATCGTGGTGGGTCGCGGGGTGATGTCGGCAGATTTCCACACATCGGGGTCTCTGACCGACAAGCTGAAAGCGTCGGGATACCCGGCGGCGTCCGCAGACGCAACCGATCACAAACCGGGCATACGCATGTGGGTGGTCCGTTTGATCGTGGTGTTGGTGCTCCTCGGCATCCTGGGTGTTTTGGGCAGCCTGTACGGTCTGTTGGTCTGGAAGAAAATGCGCGATCGCAATGCGGAGGCGGCGCAACGTCAGCAGGTCCTGTTGCGGGAGGATGCCCTGGCTCAATTGCAGCCTGTTGTGGAGCGGGCGAAAGCGTTGGCGAATCAGTGTGCGGCCGATGCCCAGAAAGCCCGGGCTCAGGCCACGAACGTGGCGGCTCAGGCGGCTGAGCTCATTCCCGAGACGATGCGTTCGTATCTGGTGCCGCCTCCTCCAGAGCCGCCACGGGCGACGGCGAATGAGGAGCCCGCCCCGCCTCAGAATAACGATGAGCAACCGATGGCCTTGGATACCGAACAGATGGCGGAGGCGGTGGCGGCGGCGGTGGCGGCAGGCCTGCCGCCAACCAAGGACTTCATCGTCTCCTATATCCGGAAGATTGAGGAAAAAAGAGGGGTTGCGGCGTCGGCGACACCTGCCGCAGCGGACGGCGCCACGGGCGAGGACGGGACAAACGATGCGGAAGTCGCTGCAGCAGCGCCGATTCCGGAGCAGGACCTCCCGCCGGTGGTTCAGCGCATACGCTCCATGTTCAGGGGGGTGTATGAACTCGATCGCGCGGCCGATCTGGCGGCGCGCGCGCATGATGAGATCGAGCAGGCGATTCAGGCACCCGACGTGGCCAGCCGTCCGCTGGAAGCCCTGCGGTTGTTGCAGGCGCAACTGACCCATTCATGCGAGACGATTGAGGCACAGCCCCCGGTTTCCGATGTCGCGGGCATCGTGCGGGCGATCGCGGACGATCAGGCGGTGGTTCAGCGGCTGCTGGATGAGATCAGAGCCGAGGTGGAGCGTCAGGCGCGTGAGGTGAAGGCCCGCGAGGCCGCCGCGCAAGCCGCGCGCGATCTGGAACGGCAGGCGGACGAACGCAAAGCCCGCATTCAGGCTGATGTG
The DNA here is from genome assembly GCA_016873675.1 of Lentisphaerota bacterium. NCBI lineage: Bacteria > Pseudomonadati > Lentisphaerota > Lentisphaerota bacterium. Next base: position 27,594 of record VGWG01000016.1, read on the forward strand.
GCACGCGTGGCGGATGCGGAGAAAGAGACGCTCGAACTGATGCACGCGCTCGATTTCCGAAAGGCCGCACGTGCGCTGCGCACGCTGGGGGACGGGCTTGAGACTTCAGAAGGAAAGTCCGCGGTGGCACTGGCCCAGGATAAACTCGTCCGCATCGAGGCGTTTTACGTGTTCCTGGGTGGCGCGGTGCCCGGCGTGCCGGTCCCCGTTCCGGAGCATCCCGGCGAGGGGGTGGTGGACGCGGAAAGACCGATTGCGCCCTTCCGCCACCCGATGTCGGGCTGGACGGTGCAGAAGGCGGATGCCACAGGAATTACGGTGAACAATATCACGAAGACGTGGGTGGAAGCCGACAAGGACTATGTGATCCGGGTGATGATCATTCGCCACCTGCTCCAGGACCGCAAGCAGGCTTCGTCCTTGCGATTCCGTTACCGCATCCAACAGTATATCAATGCGGCTTTGTTTCTGAAGACGTTTATCCCCAACAGCCCATCGGTCAATGACCTGGCGGTTGTATTGGCTCGCGAAGCGATCAGCCTCTTGCCCCAGAGTCGCAAAGAGATTGACCGGTTGATGCCCGGTCTGCTCAAGATCGAGGAGTGAGATACGTGGCGGAATCGCGGCTCCAATTGGTGTGTGGCGAAGACGAATACTGGGTCGCCGAGAAGGCCAAGGCGGTCGTGGACGCATGGGTGCCCGAGGCGGATCGGGCTTTCGGCCTTGAAATTATCGACGGCCGGGTCGACACCGTTGACGCCGTGGTGAAGGCGGTGCGTCAATGTGTCGAAGCCATGCAGACCACCAGTTTCTTCGGCGGCGGCAAAACCGTCTGGCTGCGTAATGCCGAGTTCCTCGCGGGGGGCGGCCGCTCGTTTGATTCACAGACGGTCAAGGAGATGATCGCCGAATTGACCGAGCGGATCAAGGGCGGACTTCCCGAAGGCCATGCGTTGTTAATCAGCGCCCGTTCCGTACCGCGCAATTCGGCGTTGTTCAAGGTTTTTCAAAAGAATGGAGCGGTGTCCGATCTCGGCTCGGGCGGCAAGCCGTGGGAGATCGAGAAGGCAGCGAAGGAGAATCTGGGACACTTGCTTGCTCGGCTCGGTCTGGAGATGAGCGATGGGGTGCGCGAGGCGTTCCTGGCCAGGGTCGGCGTCGATACGCGGCTGATCCTTCAGGAGATCGAGAAACTCAGCCTCTACCGGGGCGGCCCCGGCAAAGTCACAGCCGATATGATCGAGGCGGTCACTTCGGTCGGCCGGGAGGCCGAAGCGTGGGATCTGACCGATGCATTCGGCGAGCGCGATCCTGGCAAGTTGACGGGCGCGCTGCGGCGGTTGGAGGAGCAGGACGAGCCGCCCATCAAGCTTTCCGCGATGCTGGATGGCCGCGTGCGCGACCTGATCGTTTTGCGCGTCGCGCTGGACAACCGATGGGTGTCGGTGTCGGCCGGCCGGGCGGCCTGGCAGGGGAATCTGCCCCGCGAGGCCGAGATCGCCCTCACCGCGATGACCCACGATCTGCGATCCCAATCGCCGTTCATCGTGGCGAAGCGGGTGGCGCAAGCCGGCAACTACACGCTGAACGAACTGCGTGCCGCCCGGCACCACCTGATGGAACTGCGCGAGAAGCTCGTCTCCACGACGCTCGATGCGCGATTCCTTCTGGAGACCACCCTCCTCAAAATCGTCGGGCCACCCAAAGGCGCGCGCAAGGCCGTTACAGAATCCCGCGCTCGCTAGCCTTGACAAAGGCCAGCAGGTGCCGGACTTCGGGGCAATCGGTGATTTCGAGCTGAATGCGCTCCAGCGCCTGCGACCGGTTCAGCCCTTCGCGAAAGAGGAGGCGATAAGCCTCTTTAATGGCTGTCCGTGTGTCCGCGGAGAGCCCGTGCCGTTGCATGCCGACCACGTTGGGACCGACCGACTGCGGAGGCAGCCCATCAACAATCATGTAGGGCGGACAGTCTTGGCGGATTTTACATGCGCCGCCGAGCATGGCCATCGTCCCGATGCGACAGAACTGGTGTATTCCGGTCATGCCGCCGATGATGGCATCGTCTTCAATCACCACTTCGCCAGCCAGTTGGGCGCCGTTTGACATAATCACGCGATTACCGACTGCGCACCCGTGAGCCACATGGCAATACGCCATAATCAGGCAGCCCGCGCCGACGCGGGTCACTTCGCCGTCTTTCGTTCCTGTGTGGATCGTTGTGAATTCGCGAAGAACCGTCCCCTCTCCGATCTCGGCGTAAGTCTGGTATTCCGCGCGCCACTTCAAATCCTGTGTCTTCATGCCGATGCAGGCAAACGGGAACAGTTCGCAGTTCTTGCCGAGCGTCGTGCGTCCGCCGACCACCGCATGTGGGTGCAGCCGGGTTCCCGAGCCGATCACGACCTGTTCGCCGATCACGCAATAGGGGCCGATCTCAACATCCGGGGCGATCTGGGCGCCTGGGTTGATCACAGCCGAGGGATGAATGGTTGCCATGTTGACCTTCCTTTTCTTCGATGGGGCCGTCATCATTGGTTTCGCCGCACCAGGACGAAGGCCAGCGCCACGCAGACAGCCACGGGTATCCAGATGAGCAGGTGCATATAGAACTGCGGCTTGCGCGCCAGCGACTCGGCGGCGATGAGCAGGATGTAAAAGCAGAACGAGATCCCCAGCGCAGTCGCCACGCCGATGGTCGATTCCTTGCGGTGGGAGCGGACGCCGAGCGGCATGCCGATCAGGATGAAACACAACGGAGCGCTGGCGAGCACGAAGCGTTTATGAAGTTCAAAGAGCGCCGCACCGCGTTGCGACGGCGGTTGGGGTTCAGTCTTATCGGGCGACACGTCGCGGGCCAGACTGCGGTAGTGATTCAGCAGAGGCCGGAAACGCATGTCTTTGATCCGCTGCCGGTAGTTGCGCGCTTTCAGCGCATCCGGGATGACGTGCGTCATCCGGTCCGCCATCGCCGCCCCCGGTTTGTCCGGTTGGAAGGGGTCGATCCGCACGCGATAGAGTTCAATCTGCAGATTGTCCTGCTCAAACTCGACTCTGGCCTTCTCCGCTCGGATCTCCCGGACCACCTTCGGATGGCTGTAATCATAAATCAGGACATTGTGCAGCCAGTGCCCGGTCTTGGAATCGAAGCGGATCTTGACGCTCTTAAAGCTGTTGACGAACCGGCCGGGCTCGAGCAGGTCCAGCGCGGATCCGAACCCCGCGGCGGCGGTCAGGCGGCGGCGCGCTTCGTGGTTGGGCGGCGTCACTTCGTTGTTGATGTAGAAACTGAATAGTGAAAATGCCGCGCCCACGGCCAGCGGCCACACCATAATCCGCCACAGGTTGATCCCGCAGGCCCGCATGGCGGCAATCTCGGAGTCGGCGGAGAGTCGTCCAAACACCAGCAACGTGCTCACCAGAATCGCCATGGGAATGGTCAAATTGAGCGTCTCAGGGATGCCGATCGCCAAGTACTTTCCGATCATGTGGATCGGCAATCCCTGAATCAAGAGCCCCGTCACCCGTATCATCAGCCCGACGGCCAGAACAAAGGTCAACACCAGCCACGCCAATAGAACGGATGATAGCAGCGAACCGGTTACATAACGCTCCAGGATTTTCATTATTTGGTGGACGCTTCTTCTTTCAAGAAAGCTTCCTTCGCCGCCAGGCCGCCCGCGCCGCGAATGTAGATCTCAACCCGGCGGTTCTCCGGATTGCCATTCACCAGATCGGGTTGCACCTTGGGACGGGTGAAGCCGAAGCCCACGGCCTTCAGCCGCGAAGCCTGAATGCCCTTCTCGGTCAGGTGCTTTTGCACCGCCTTGGCGCGCAGTTCAGAGAGGTTCTGGTTGTACTGCGGGCTGGACTTGGCCTTGCGGTCGGCGTGACCTTCGATCACGGCGGTGGCTTCGGGGTGTCGGGTCAGCACTTTGGCAATGACATCGAATTGCGCAAAGTACTTCGGATCGCGAATGACCGTCTCGTCATAACCGAATTCCACCTGCACGGCGAAGAGCATCAGATCGTCGTTCTTGTTCAACGGGTCCGTGCTGTCTTCCAGCACTTCATGCCCGTCCCACACACCGCCGGCATCGGTGTCGGGTTTCAGCGGGTCGGTCTTGTACTTCAAGACCTCGTCGCCATCACTCAACAGGTCGAAGTCGGTGTCGCGATTCAAGGGGTCGGTCTTGTAGACGTTGACCTCTTCCCCGTCCGTGAGCCCGTCGCCATCGGTGTCTTTCATGCGGGGATTCGTTCCCAGGCGAGCCTCCTCTGCGTCGGTCAGTCCGTCACCGTCGGTGTCGGTCTCACCCACGACTGCGCCGGTGCCCGTCGGCGCAGCGGCCGGCTGGCCGCCAAACCGGTAGATCATGCCCAGATCAAACATGGGCACGGCTTCCACCTTGCTGTGGATACCAGCCGCCAGCGTCGCATTGGCCCGCAGCGAGACGGAGTCGGTCCAGTGCCAAATCACACCGCCGCCCACGCGCGGCATCCAGGCGTCGACCGAGTGATCCGCAAAGATGCGATCCGGGCTGCGCATATAGCCGGCGCCGACGGAGACGTAGGGATCCCACCGCTCCCAGCGGTTGAAATGATACAGCACGTCGGCAGACACGCCCCAAGCCTCAGCCGGTTTAAACGTCTCGGGTCCGTATTTGCTCTGACTGCTTTTCGAAAACCGCGGTCCGTAAAGCCCGCCAAACTCAAAAGTGAGATGGTCGGTGGCTTCATACCCAAGCCGCAGCAAGCCGATGCTGCCGGCATTTGCGGGCTCGTTGCCTTCAAAGATCAGCACGCCGATGCCCGGGCTCACATACCATTTGCCAATATCCGATTTTTCCTGCGCGGAAACCGGGGCCGAAGCAACCACGCTGGCTACAGTGGCCAGAAGGATCAGATTGAGTGTTTTCATGAGAGGAAACTCCTTTTGTTATGTGCGGTGTCACTGTAGCGGATGACGCCTCAAATTGGCAATAAAAAAATTCGGTGGCCGATCTGCGTGGCCATGGCTTTTTCTTTGCCCCCTCTTTCATCAGAAAAAGATATGCCCTTGCAAGCCCTAGCAGCAACAGCGCGCTTGACACCCCCGGCCTGTTTCTGGCACGCTCTCAATAAAGAGGCGGATCATTGGGCAGGCGTCCTGGGGCGCGTGCTGGTCCGGTCCCACACGCGATTTCCGAGCATGAATGTAAACGGCAAGCCTTACCGCAGCATCTGGATCAACCCGAATGGTCCCGCCGCCGTGCAGGTGATCGACCAGCGCAGGCGTCCCCATGCCTTTGCCGTCCTGGATTGGCGCACGGTGGAGGCGGTCTGGCGGGCGATTCTCGGCCTCTTCCCCGAGATGAAAACAAAAATCCCCCAAGCCACACGGGGCATCCCATGAGCATTGGCATCATCGGCGGATCCGGTCTGGACAATCCCGATTTCTTCGCAAACCCCCATGACGAGGCGGTCGTCACCCCTTATGGGGAGCCGTCCTCGCCGTTGAAGCACGGAACGATCGGCGGTGTCGCTGTTGTGCTGCTGGCCCGTCACGGCCGCGGGCACACCCTGCCGCCGACGCAGGTGAATGATCGCGCCAACATCCACGCGCTCAAGATGGCGGGCTGCACGCACATTGTGGCGACCACCGCCGTGGGTTCGCTGCGCGAAGAAATCCACCGGGGCGATCTGGTGATTCTGGACCAGTTCATTGATTTCACCCGGCGGCGGCATCTGACCTTCCACGATTCCTTCGCCTGGCAAGCCCCGGTGCATGCGCCGATGGCCGATCCGTTCAACGGCGCCATGCGCGCCCTCCTGATCGCGGCGTGCGAGCGGTTGGGCTACGCGCATCACCCCCGTGGAACCGTGATCACGATCGAGGGGCCCCGCTTCTCCACGCGCGCCGAGTCGCGCATGTTCCGCCTCTGGGGCGCCGACGTGGTCAACATGTCGGTCGCGATCGAGGCGGGCCTGGCCAACGAAGCGCGCATCCCTTATGCGGCGGTGGCGATGTGCACGGACTACGACTGCTGGAAAGAGGATGAAGAGCCGGTGAGCTGGGAGGCGATCGCCGCAGTGTTCAAGCAGAACGCCGAAAAGGTCGCCCGGCTCTTGATGCAGGTGATTCCTCTGGTGACGACCCCCGGCGGAGAGGCGCGCTGACACGCGGAGATGGAATTGATCGCAAAACAGGTGTCCAATGAAAGGAACACGCGGATGAAGAAGACACGTTCACACGGCTCCAGACCTCATTCACGGGCGACCACGGAACGGTGCTTCACGCTTGACTGGCCCGACAACGGCGCGGGCGTCGGCGGTGTCTTTGTGCGCGAGATCATCGGTGGTGGCGATGGCCCCACGCTGCTCGTGACGGCCGGCGAGCATGGCGTGGAACTCTCGGGATGCGCCGGCATTGACAGTCTGTGCCGCCGTCTGGCCAGCGCCGCCTTCTGCGGAACCGTGCTGGCGATCCCCTGCCTGATGCCGGGCAATATCCGCCACCGGGCCCATACGTACGGCCAAACCTACGGCTCGCAGGAGAGGCGAGGGGAGTACGACACCTATTTGGCCTGGCCGGGGCGGCCCGACGGTTCCACCGGTGAACGGCTGTGCCACCGCGTCTGGAACGAGGTCGTGTCGCGCGCCGATGTGGTGGTCAACTTCCACGCCTGGCAGAACAGCGCCAGTTGCCTGTTCACCGACCGGCTGGTTCCCGGCGCGGCGGCGCTGGCGGGGAGCTTTGGTAACGTCTTTAATATTCTGGAGGATGACCTGAAGGGGTGCCTGCATTCCCGCGTGCTGGAGACCGGCCGCCCCGCGGCCCTGGTCGAGACACACGGTCAGTGCCGTATCGAGCCCGAGGCTGTGGAGCGCGTCCGGCAGGGCCTTTGGAATGTCATGGTAACCCTGGGTATGGTGGACGGGCCTCTCGAACTCCCGCGGCCGATGTTCGCGGCGGGCGCGGAGCACCTGATTCGCGCGCCGAAGGCCGGGCTGTTCGTCCCCCTGAAGGCGCTCGAACAGGTCACGCGCGCCGGCGAATTGCTGGGCTACATGCTCGACGTGGAGACGGGCGAGCGCACCGATATCGTCTCGCCCGTCGATGGTGCGATCTGGCTGATTGCCCGCAACGGGCCCAAAGCCGACGTGGTTTTGCAGGGGATGCATGCCTACGCCGACCCGGGCGATCTGGTTGTGCTGATCAAGGCGATCACCCCCTTGAACTGCAGCAATTCTAATATTGGGTTTGGATCGTAGGCGGTGCCTCGCCCCTGAGAATGAGAATTGCTGCCGTGGCGGCGGTGGGGATAGGCAAAGGCTCCGTCATGTGCGATGATGGCCCCGTTCTTTTTGCAAGAGTCTCGGGAGATAGACGGTGATGATAACGATGCGGCGGATTATCACGCTCGCCTGCTTGGCCGCTGGCTGGGTCCGCGCGGCAGGGTGGGGCGATCCTGAAGTGACGATCACAATCCTGACGGTCGTGCCGCGCGATGCGCGGACCGCGACGGGTTTGGCGGATTCCAGCCGATTCGCGCGGTCTGCGATGGCCGGTATAAACTGGTCATCAATCTCTTGGCCACCGACGAATGTTACGACCTGCAGTCCGAGCCGGGTGAGCTCACCAATCTGATCGACTCGGCCGATCACGCCCCGATACGAACCCGGTTGCACGACGCTATTCTGGACTGGATGAATCGTACCCGCGACCCCTTCCGAGGCTATTGCTGGGAACGCCGCCCGTGGCGCACCGATGCCCGATCAGCCACCTGGGATTACACCGCCATGACTCGGCAGCGAGAAGACGAACAAGAGCCACGGCAGTTGGATTACAACACGGGGCTGGAGATGAAGGCCGCGATCAGACCTAAATAGACACGCCATGCGGGACGTTCACGGCGGGCATTCGCTTTTCAGGGGACACGGGCCTGTACCCACCGCACCTGAAAGCGCGTTGCGTTCGCGATCACGTGCTCGGCGAACGCATGTCTGGGCCACACGCGCCAGAGGGTTCCCGTTCCAGAAGGTCCGTCAGGGTCAGTGTTCGGGTGTGGCGGTCTAGGCGAACGGTCTGCAGACACCGCGCGCCAATCGATGTTTTGTAGGCCTGTCCGTCCACGGTCAGCGTGAAATCGGTATCCACTCCGGCCACTTCCCAAAAGCGCAAAATCAGGGCATCGCCCGCTTCCGCTTTCTTCATGGCGCCCAGGATGACGTTATCGCGATCGGTCACGGCAAACGGCACGGAACATACAGGTCGATCAGCGCGCCGGGTGGGGTAATAGACCAGTTGCTCAAGCCCCACATTCGCTTCGTAGGCCAGGCGCGCCAGGCGCTCGTCGGTGGAGGCTGCTTCGCCGAACACGAAAGTAAAGCGCGCCTGGCGTTCCCCCTGTTCGTGGTGCGGGATGAACCGGTGACGGTAGCGTTGCCAGGTGTCGGTCACCGTCATGCACGCGTAGGCCGGACTGCGCAAGACGCTGAGCCAGGTGGCGCCGTCCTGCTGATGGTAGCCGTGCGTTCCGTGGCTGATCATCCCGATGCTGTGCCGGTTATCGGCGTCGGTCAGGCGCAGAAAGCGCTGATAGGTGCGCTCCCGGTCCGGACGGTCGACTGCGTCGGCCTCATCATCGATGCTGTAACATTTCTCCGCGCGGATGCGAGGCAATGGGTCGGCTGGAACCAATCCGAGCTTCAGCATCTTGTCACGCTCTGCCCAGAAGATGTCTAATTCCACCTCCAGGACCGCGCGCTGCTTGTTGATCTTGTAGCGTTGCGTCAACGCCGTGCGTCCGGAGACAAAGAGCGCTTCCACCACCCTGCGGATCGGGCCGTCCTCCAGGATGCGCACCGGCGGGATCAGCTCCGCGTAGTCTGGATTGATCGATTCCGAGGTCAGGAGTCGCGCGGTCTCTGCGGGAGTGGCCAGGCGGAAGTTTTCCTTTGACTGAGCCCACTCTTTGGCTGCGCTCCAGCCCCAACAGCTCGGCACATCGTCGAAAATGCGAGGCGTAAACGCGCCCGGTTGCACCTGTTCCCGACCCTCGGCCATGAGGCTGTCGATCAACCCGGTGCTCAGGTTGATCGTCACTTGCATCGCCGCGCCGTCGATCGTGAGCAAGTCGCCGGCAGGGAGCGCAGGCGACTGCCAGCGAACGACCTGGTCTGGCGGTAGCACCCGATAGTCGGCATCGAACCGCTTATAGGACAACGGCGGGATGGTGGCGCGGAAGACAGCCTTTTGCCGCCACTCGCTCCAGTGCGGATTGTCAAGGTTCAGATCGCCCTTTTCAAACTGGGCCTCCACCGGTTTGCCGTCACAGGTGAGGGTGCGCACGATGGCGTCCGCGCCAGCCTGGCGGGCCGTGCCGTACTCCATCTCCACCTCGCGGGTGACCTCCCAGTTGTGCGGGTTAAAGATGAAAAACGGCGTGATCTCACGATCGGTCAGGGGTTCATCGCGCAGCAAGGCAATCATGCCCTCGACCTTTTTGCGGCGCAGGATCTCCTCGGCATGCCCCAAAAGCTTCAGGCTGTCGGCTTCCACCTGCTGCGTGCACGAGCCGGGCAGGATGTCGTGGAACTCGGCAAACAAAATGTCCTTCCAGGCCACCTCCAAGTCTTTGGTCGGATAATCCCTTCGCCCCTGCCACCACGCGAGCGCGCAGATCTTTTCGGTGAGATGAGCCAGGTTTTCCAAGCGGCGGTGCTGCTGCTTGACGCGCTGCATCGAGCTGTAGCACCCCTCCATGACCCTGTTGAAATCACCGGTCACCACGGGGAGGTTCTCGCGACCGCGCACCGTGAGTGTGTGCGCAAAGAATGCCTCCGGGGTGGACTCGATGAACGCGACGTTCGGGAAATCGGCGCGCATGCCCGGAATCTGCGCATATTCAGCCCGGGAGGGGCCGCCGCCGTGATTACCCACCCCCCAGAGATACATGAAGTCGCCTTCCGCCTCGCGGTAGTGGGCCGGCCAACTGCCGGTTCGCGCCTCATCCTTCGGCACGTCGCCCTCTCCGTCGATCGCTGTCCCCATCATCCATCGCCGAAGATTTCCCTGGGTCAGGTAATGATCGTCGCTGCGGCGGGCGATGATTTCGGCTCCGGATGCGTGCCGCCAGCGGAAGCTACCGATGGGCAACGGTCGTTGGCCCGCCGTGGGACGGCAAAAGACATAGGCGTCACAGCCGCAACCGGCCAGGATCTGGATCATGCCTTGCGGATGCCCGAAGGAATCGAAGTTGTAGGCCACCCGCGGCTCCACGTCGAACTTATCGGCAAAGTAGCGCTTCCCGATCAGAAACTGCCGGATCATGGACTCGCCGGAGGCCGCTATCATGTCCGGTTGCACGTAAGCGCCGCCTGCGATATGCCAACGCCCCTCCTTCACCTGCTGCTGTATACGCGCAAACAGGGCGGGATCATTGCGTTCCACCCACTCGTACAACAACGCCTCGTTGTGGTTGAAAACGAATTCGGGGTATTCGTCGATGAAATCCGCGGCCACGCGAAACGTGGAAATGGCCTCGGCCAACCCCTCTTCCCAGGGCCACAACCAGACCGGGTCAAGATGCGCGTTGCAGACGAGAAAACATTTCTGTTTCATAAGCGATCCTCTCCTTAATCCTCATCTTCACTCGAACCGGATACCCCGCTCGATCAAGGCGACCTTGGCGCCGGCGCGCGCCGCGCTGATCGCCGAAGGAATACCGGAGGTGCCTCCGCCGCACACCAGGACATCGTAGTCTCCGACGATGGGAAGTTTCCTTTTCGGTTCGGAATAGGTGTTCATGCTTGCTCGTCCAGTTCGTCTACACGACCTCTGTTTCAGATTTTCAGCACCATCGCGGCATATCGCCGGGCCTGGCTGTGGGGTGACTGCACGTACTTCTCCGCGATGTGCCGCTGTGGATGCCCGAGACGCCCCAGAATTTCCGCCGCCGCCAGTTCGAGTTGCCAGAACACATCTTCACACTGGGGCCAGCGCCCGTTCAGTGAATAGATCTGAAGCTTGCGTTCACAGGCAATGTCGTCCCGCTTGAGCAGTTCCAGGATCGGCGACACGGCGCGCTGATCGCCGATCCGACCCAGCGCGCGCAGCGTCGCAATCAGGGCGTCAAATGCCACTGTGCGGTCCGCCAGGACGTCGAGCAGCGCCGGCACGGCGGTAGCGGACCCGATGCGGCCGAGTAATACGATGCACGATTGCCACAACGGCACCATGTTGCGGCTGCGCGGTGTGTAGTCCGGGCGTTTCGACAAGCGTTCGTCCACCGCCTTGACCAGTTCGGGAAGCGCAGCCTCATCGCGCTGCCAGGCCAATGCCACCGAGGCCCAGAACCGGGCGCCGTGCTCTCCTGTTTTCAATGCCTCTTTCAACAGGCGTTGCGCCGGCTCGCCGCCGTGGGCTAGAAGCCAGACGGCATCCTTGGGATCATCGGACGCCAGCCGCTCACAGCATTGGTCCAAGGGCATTGCCGGTACTACCGGTTTGGGTTTCAGCGATTCGCTCAACGCGCCGCTCTTCCGGAGTTCGGCCTGAACCAACCGCACATCCACCTGCCGCGGGGTAATCCCCCGTTTGACACACTGCGCGGCCGCGTAGGCAGCGACCTCCGCCAGGCGATGCTGGTTGCGCATGGTGCGGAACTGGTAGTTATGTTCGTGTGTGCAGGACGCGCCGCGACAGGCCACGAGCACACCGTCAACGTCTTTGGGCAACATCATGCGATAGGGTAACTGCCCGCCCATGCGCCGCTCGCGATTACCCAGCAGCCATACCCACAGCATCGGGCCGTCCTGATGGTTCTCGAAATCCTGCGAGTGGCAATCGAACTTGGCTGCGGAATAGCCCACACAGTCATCGAATTCTACCGGCAGAATGCCCTCCAGGAAATCAGGGACATAGTCACCCACAATCTGCGGCCCGCCGCGGAGGCCGAGCAACGGACAGAGATACAGAAGCGGGCGGAACCCGAACGGATCCGGAGCAAAACGATCCCACACCTGCCGGATCCCCTCGCGCCGGGCGCGTGTGAGGTCCACAATATCCCACGGGTCAACAAAGCCGGAGTCCCAGTTCGTAATATTAACCACGCCGCGTGTCGTGAACAAAGCACAGACCTGGCTGTAGCAGTGAAGAACGCCATCGTAGTCCCGCCCAATAGTCAACGGCGCCCCAGCCATGCGGGCCACGTCGGCGTCGCCGGTGCAGTCGATCACCACCTTGGCCCGATAAAGCGTTTTGCCGGACGGTGTCGCCGCCACCACCCCGATGACCCGCCGACCGTTCATCTCCACGCCGATCGCGGTAGCGCCATACACCCGTTCGGTGCCGGCTTCCGCCGACAGACTTTCCAGCACAACTCTGCCTGCGCCGGCTGGATAGGCCAGAAAAGGACAGCCACTGGTGGGCGCCGCCGTGGTCTGTTCGAGGTCAGCGTACGTCGCGCCGCCTGCGCCGATTTCATCCGGAGGACGGTGGATTTTGTCGGCTGAATAGGCGGCCTCATAGAGCGGAAGCACCTCCTTGATTCGCGCATGAAACTCATCCTGGAATCCGCCGTGAACACCATGTCCGCCCCAGTTCATCCCGGAACCGGTTGCGATGCCCCCCTGAAAGGTCGTGGCCTCCAACAGGATCGTGCGAACGCCCTGGCGACCGGAAACAATACCGCCCAGCGATCCGCCCGTGCCGCCGCCGACGATCAAGACATCACACTCACGCACCGGCAGTTCCGCCACGTCGCGCCGTCGCTTCGACGGCCCGGTTTTCGATTGCGCGGGCGGGGTGGCCGTCAGAATCGCTTGCGCCGTGGCTTCTCCAATTTCAATACGCTTTGCCGGCTGTGTCGCGCGCACGCGCTCCTCTGCATCGGCAATTGCCCAGATTCCGGCTCCGTAGAGATTCTGGAAGGTCGCGTGACGCGAACCGGGTTCGACCGGGAGTTGCGCCGCGCCGATGGGCAACGGTTCCAGTCCTTCGTGCGTTGCCGGCCCATCGGCTAACTGCGAAACGGTCTTGCGCACAAAGGCCACGGCATCCGGGTAAAGCAGTCTTGCCCTGCTGATGGATCCGTCAGGCACCGTGTATTCGACGCGTACCTCGCCCTTGCGAACGGAGCCGTACAACCTGACATCACGCACATGCGCCGAAGCGTCGCCCAGCGCCGACGGAAGGTCCATGCCCGGCTCAGCGCGGTTGAAGAAGAACGACTGGCACACGTGCGGCGTGTCGCCCGTCCCCCACGCCATATCGGTCAGATGCCAGACCAGCGCCTCCTCAGTGGCATCCACATAGACGTCCGCCTGGACAACCTGCTCGCCGGCCTTGTTGCCGATCACAACGCCGGTGACCCGGCCACTCTCGGCAATGAGGTCGGTCGGGGTCGAGTAGAGCAGGACATCGATGCCATACGACTCGGCCAGATTATCCAAGGCCACCTCGGCAACGACTGCATCCACGGCATCGCCCTGCAGTCCATATACCGCGCTGATTGCACGACGAATCCTATGCACCGCCGCAGAAGCCGACGCATCCAGATTGCACGTGTAGGCGGCTGTGATCTCCCACCCCAGAAGCGGGCGGCGTTCACAGATAATCACCTTCTTCCCGTTTCGAGCGAGTGTGAGCGCGGCGCCGATGCCGCAGAGCCCACCGCCCATGATGGCGACGTCGTAGCGACGCTCAAACGGACGGAAGGACTTTCCTGACGACTTGCCCGCTGAATGATCGAAATTGCATCCGGGCACGCTATCTTCGCAGAGGGAACGAGTCATGGTGGACCTCCTAAGAAAGAGACCGCGCGCGCGACCGGCCAGTGCAACACTTAGGGTTTTGAAAACGGCCACGCGGTGAAGTACACTTCCTTCATGTGGTAAACATGAAAGGAGACAAAGTGTCTTACACGCGCGTGACCGGTGAACAGC